>JAKASH010000052.1 GCA_021828225.1 Acidobacteriota bacterium
GACGGATGGAAGGCGAGTCATGCGGGAAAACCTTCGCAACGTTCGGGAAAGCCTGCTGCTGGCGCTCGACACGCTCCGCACGCACAAGTTCCGGTCGTTTCTCACCATCCTGGGAGTCCTGATCGGAACCACCACGGTCATCGGCGTGGCCTCGATCATTACCGGGCTCAACAACCAGCTCGTTCAGACAATGGAGCAATACGGTTCCCAGACTATCTGGGTGTACAAGTATCAGTTTGGTGTCGGGTCGCGGCTGACGCGAGAACAGAGGATGCGCAAGTCCCTGAACTACGAGGACGCCGTCGCCATTCGCGATTACTGCCCCGATGTTGAGCGAGTCGCGGTGGAGATTTATTCCCCGGGCCTTCCTCCGGTCGCCAAGTATCAGGGACAGCAAATGGTGAATGCCCAGCTTCTCGGCGCCACCCCGGACGATTTCGACATCAACAACTCCACCTTCGTCGACGGCCGGCCTTACACCACAATCGAGAATACTCATCGCCGCAACGTCGCGGTCATCGGCGCCGACGTCGCCAAGACGCTCTTTGAGAACAGGGATCCGATCGACAAGGACTTCACGGTGGGCGGGAACAGCTTTCAGATTATTGGCGTGCTCGGCAAGCGGTTGGGGTTCCTGGGCGACAACGGAGACGACCGGGACATCTACATCCCTTACTGGACCTTCCGAAAAATATACCCCCTCGCAAAAGAGAACCTCATCCTGGCCATGGCCTATCCCGACCGGCTGGCCGAATCCATGGACGAAATAACCGCCGTCCTGCGGCGGATGCGCCGCGTGAAGCCGGACCAGCCCAATAATTTTGGCATGGCGACTGCTGCTTCCATCATCCGGCAATTCAATGAAATCACAGGCACCGTCGCGCTGGCGCTGGTCCTGCTTTCCTCCATCGGCCTGATGGTGGGTGGAATCGGCGTCATGAACATCATGCTGGTGTCCGTCACCGAGCGCACGCGCGAAATCGGCATTCGTAAGGCGCTTGGGGCGCGCCGGCGGGATATCACGTGGCAGTTTCTCCTGGAAGCGATGACCCTGACCGGGGCCGGCGGCCTGCTGGGGATTCTGCTGGGCTACCTTCTCAGCTTTGCCATCCGGGCCGCCTTGCCCAGCCTTCCTTCCACCGTTCCGCTGTGGTCCGTCGTGCTCGGATTCATGGTTTCAATCAGTATCGGGTTGTTTTTCGGCATGTGGCCTGCCATGAAGGCTTCACGTCTGGACCCCATCGTTGCCCTTCACCACGAATAGACGCGGATTGCTGAAAATCAATCGCCCTGTCGAGCGCCGGACTCTGGCGGAAGGATTTCGGGGTGTTACTTCACCACTCGAAGCCTGCAAAAAATGTTCCGCGCCGGAAAAATCCAGGCCAGGTGTTTCTCATAAAAGTCCGGGGAGAAGGACGCGCACAGCCGCCCAAGGTTGTCCAGCAGGAAGTTGCCGCCAAAAGTCAGGCGCCGCTCAAGAATCTGAAAGCCGCCGGCGCCGTAGGTAAAGTTTTCAAACGCGTCGCGCACAAAGTAATCAAAGCTGTGCAGGCCCAGGTGGAAAAGGTGCGTGGGGTCGGTGTAGGAATCCGGTGAGCTGTAGTGCGGCGTTACAATCACAACCTCAGCGCCCGGCCGGGCGATGCGATGCACTTCCCGCATGGCCCCCAGAATGTCCTTCTGGTGCTCAAGAAAGTGCGAGAGGTAAATCCTGTCTGCGCAGTCCGACTGAATTGGCCAGGGAAAATGGCCAAGCTCGCAGCGAATGTCTGCACTGGAACCTTTCTCGCGGTCCAGCCCGATGGCCCCGGGCTCCTGCTTGTTCGTTCCGCATCCGACGTCGAGGATCAGCATGGATTGGGGTATCCGTCACCGTTTTGCCTTTCCATGATAACTCACATCGGCATGCGCCCCGGCTTCACTTTGTCCCTCGCGTTTTTGCAAGAGGCCGTCGGTCCTGTCACAAGCCTTCAGTAGACAATGGTGAAGTCTCCGTGAGGGCCGGTGAAGACGCTGGGCATATCCCACACGGCCACGCCGGGCGCGTGGCCTTCGGCGCCAATGGGCCGGCCTGAGCTGTTGAAGAGCTGCCAGGCAAGCGATCCGCCCTGTCCCCATCCGGTTCCTTCCGTCCAGGCGAGTAGGATATCGCCCTGCGAGTTCGCGGCAACGGCGGGATGCTTCCGGTCGTTGTTCTGGCCAGGTGCGGGGAAAGAGGAAGAAAGCTGGAATGTCTGCGGATTGATCTGATCAAAGTAAACCTCGCCTGCCTTTTCCCAGGCGGCCAGCACGTGCTGCCCGCCTTCGCTCAAGTAATCCGTGCTCATCGGGCAGGCGTCCAGCTTCCAGGCTGAAACATCCGCCGCGCGGAAGGAGCGGCCGCGGTCTGTTGAAACCAGCAGCGTCATGTCGCGATGAACGTTCTCGGCGGCGGCGCGATAGAGAACGAAGAGAGCGCCACGGCGGTCAACGAAGGCGCGCATGCCGCAGCAGCCACAGGCGCCCAGCGCCGCTGGCGAAACCGGAACTTCGCGCGCAAAGGTTCGGCCATCGTTGGTAGAGCGCGCAAGGTAAACGCGCCGGTGAGCTTCTCCGGGAATTTTGCCCGTAGCGTGCCACACCACATAGACATCGCCGGTCCGGTCAGCCGCAACGGAAAGCCCGCCGTCAAGCCCTTTTGCGTAGCGCACCAGGTTGCGCTGAGGCTCAAAGGCGGTGCCGGCAGCGTTTAGCCGCGAGAAGAGCAGCGGCGTTGAGCCGTCCGGGCCGCGCGGTTGTGCTTTTGCCGAGCCAAACCAGACAACATAAACGCGCCCGTTCCGCCCAGGCGCCATCTGGGGCCCGCGCACCGTGCCCACTGCCAGAGCGCTCCCCGGCTGGCTGTTCACTCGAATGGGTTTTGAAAAGGCTTTCGCACCCGGCGCTCGTTCAACGTATTCGATGTTTCCGGCGGAGGCGTCGCCTGTAAAGTAGATCATGCGGAGCACGCCATGCGAGTCCACCACGGTCTGGGGCTGAATCCCTGGAGTTCGCAGAAGATTCACATGGGAAACCTGAGGTGCGCGGATGGTTTCCGAATAGACAAACGCCGCGGCAACAAAAACGATGCCCACGGCCAGCGAGATTTTCGCTCGGCGAAGATTCATGGGTAGAGACCGCAAGCTCCTATTTCTTTTTCGGCGGCTGGGAGGGCCGCATCTCGATCCGGCTGGCAAGCGCCGTCTTCGGGAAGAGGTAAAGGTCCACCACGGCCTTGGCGATGTCCTCTCCCGTCAGCTTCCATGACGCGCCGGATTTGCTTCCCGGAGCGCCGGCGAAGTCCGTGTCCACGCTGCCCGGCATGATGTAGCTGACGCGAATGCCGTCGTAGCGGACGTCCTGCATCAGCGCTTCGCTGAAGCCGTTCAATCCGAACTTGGAAGCGTTGTAGGCGCTGCCACCCGCAAAGGGATTTACGCCTGCCAGGCTCGAGATGTTGAAGATGTAACCACCGCCACGCTTGCGCATCAGCGGAATGGCTTCGCGGCAGCAGTAGAACACTCCGGACAGGTTCGTTTCGATCGTAGTGTCCCACTCTTCCGGCGTCAACTGATCAACCGGTTTGAAATAGCCTAATCCGGCATTGTTAACCAGAATATCAATGCCGTCGAATTTTTCCGCCGCGCCGTGTACAACTTTCCGGCAGTCCTCGTACCGGCGAACGTCTGCGGCCATGCCGTCCACGTTGCCGCCGGACAGCTTGCCCAGCGCCTCCAGCGCCGATTTCAGGTGTCCTGCATCGCGCCCGCAGATGAAAACCTTAGCGCCCTCGCCAAGAAGCCTCCTGGCGATGCTGAAGCCAATGCCCCGTGTTCCGCCCGTCACTACCGCAACTTTGCCCCGAAGTCCCTCTGCCATTCGCGCCTCCTGTTTTCATTCTCATGATAACACCTGAGTCTTGCAGCAAGGCACACACGCAAGCTTGCTTCCGGACTCGTCATCCGTTAATTCCAGAGAAGAGTTGAGGAGATCCATCGAGACCTTTCACCGCTTCTCAGGGACGGAAAGCAGATGTTCCATTCCCACGCATAGAAGCCTCTCGCCAAGGCGCAAAGCCGCAAAGGAATCAAGCAAAAACCATCCTGCGTTTCTTTGCGCCTTAGCGCCTTTGCGAGAGCGCGCTGTTCTGCTACGCCTTGCGAAGCACGAGTGTCTGAACCGTGTGCGCAGGAATCTGGTGGACGAATCGATTACCTTTGACCGAGAGCGATTCCTGCGGGCCGGGCTTCACCACATTGGGCTGGCTGAAGGTGTTCTGGTCCCGCACGTTCCCTGAGGTCAGCTCGCGCTGGGTGCCGCTCATTCCGCCGGAATTGCCCAGACCCAACAGTTGAACCTCCACTTCCAGCGGCTCCGTCAGATTCTGGTTCACCAGCGTCAGGCAGAATTCGCCGGTCGATTTGTTGCGCGAAGCGGAAGCGCTCAGGTAAGGCCGCGAGATCTCAATTTCCCGTTCCCGTCCCGGCGGTCCCGGCAATTGACGCTTGACATTAAAGCTGGGCGAATCCACCAGGGACTTCAGCGCCGTGGCTTCCATGTGCGGCGTGTAGAGGTCGAAGACGTAATAAGTCGGCGTCAGAACCATCTGGCTGTCGCGCGTAAAGGCCATGCACTGCAGCACGTTGAAAGCCTGGGCGATACAGGCGATGGAGATGCGGCTGCCAAAATTGTTCAGGGCATTGAGAGTCACGCCCGCCATCAGCGCGTCGCGCAGGGTGTTCGGCTGCATCAGCGCGTTGTTGCCCGTGTTTTCGGTTCGATGCCACACGCCCCACTCGTCGAGTGAAATTCCGATCTTGGGCCCCGTGACCGCCGTGTAATTATCGATGATGCCGATGGTCTTGCGGAGCAGGTTTTCGAGAAGAGCCACCTCTGACAGCAGGCTGTAGTATTCCTCGTCGCTGAACTCCACCGCGGGGCCGCCACCGAAGTAGTAATGGTGCACGGAAAGGTGGTCGACGCGCTCCACGCGCCGTGCCCCGGGCCGCTGAAGCAGTGTCTCAAAAAACTGCTGGTTCCAGTCGCCGTCCAGGTTTCCGCAGGCCACGAACTGCACTTTCGGATCGCGCGCGGCAGTTCCCAGGTAGTTGGTAAAGCGGGCGTAACGCCGGCCGTATTCCTCCGCGTCGAAGCGGCCTCCGCAGCCCCAGTTTTCATTGCCCACGGACCAGTAGATGACGTTGTAAGGAGCGGCGTGGCCGTTGGCCTTGCGCATTGCGGTGGTCGTGGTCTTTACATTCCCGTTGCAATACTCAAGCCATCCGAGCGCCTCGCGCACCGTTCCGGAACCCACGTTCAGGCAGATGTAAGGCGAGGCGCCGGAGAGTCGGCAGTATTCAAGGTACTCATCCGTTCCGAAGGAGTTGGGTTCGTCGCGGTCCCAGAAGATGTTCCAGGTCCTGGGCCGCTTGTCGCGCGGGCCGATGCCATTGCGCCAGTGGTAGGTGTCGGCGAAGCAGCCTCCCGGCCAGCGGATGATGGGCGCCTGGATGCGCTTGAGCGCCGCAATGGTGTCACTGCGGAGCCCGTTGTGATTGGGAATGGACGAGTCTGGCCCCACCCACATGGCATCGTAAATGCAACTGCCCAGGTGCTCGGTGAATTGCCCATAAACATTGCGGCTGATGGTCCCCAGAGTCTCATCCGCCACCACGGTCAGGCGGGCGCGGTCGGAATTCGATCGGGCTGCCGGCATCCCCATCCCCTGCACGGCCTCGGAGCGGGATGCAAGCGCTCCCATAGCTGCCAGGCTGCCAGACTGAAGAAAGCTCCTTCGGTTCATGACCCCTCACTCGATTTTGAACAGTTGCTTTTCGCGCCCCATCTGGCTACGCGACGAGCCTGGATATTATTACCCGTGGAAGGGGTTGTCAACAGGAATGAACCGGAAAAATTGCAAACGCTCCCTCTTGCTTCCCGCCTCGCCCTGGCAAGCGACCGCTGGCGCACAATGCGGCGGGCAATCCCGGTTAGTGCCGGCGCTGCTTGCTGAAAATCCCGCGTGCCAGCCCTACTGGCAGGTTTCGCAGACAAAAGGCGCGGACGGACCCTTCGAGTTGGTTGCTTTGGTTTCTTTTCCGGGCGAGGTGAGCACAAACACCAGGGGAGTGCCCGGCTGCAGCACCACATTCTTATGATGCTTCGCAAGCTCGCGGATCAGGCCTGCCACCGCTCCGATGCCCGCACCGTACAACGCTCCCGTGCCCCCGGCAGCCAACACACCCCCGCCGGCTCCGATGGCGGCGCCGATGCCGGCGTCTTTGGCGGCCTGTTTCTTGCTTTTGCCCGGCCCCTCAACCGTTCCTTCGCTGCCTTTCACCTTGACGCCCGACGTGTCGCTGTTGGTCAATTGCCCCGTGAAGGAATACTGGTGGCCATCCTTGAGAACGATTCTGTCGGCGACCAGGCGCATCTCCGCCTTGCCCTTCACGCGTCCCGGCGGCTTGACGAAGGTAACGTGGCCGTACAGCGTGCTGCCCGCGTGGATCGCCTCGATGCCATCGGCGAAAATCGGATCCTCAACTTCCGCCGTGAAGGTATCGCCAGTGCGGTCAGCAGAGGAACTGAGCGCGGTAATCAACTGCACACTGACCCTCGTTCCGGCCGGAAGGACCGGCTTCGGCAATTCGGAGGCAGCCAAAAGCGCCGGGCCCGCAAGGAGAGCCAGTATTAAAGCCAGCATCCTGTTCTTTGCCTTATTCATTTCTCCCCCCAAACACATCACCCGCACGCAACCACACCTGCACTCATTAGATTGCCGGGCGCGCTCAACTGTTGTCTAATTGTACCGCCGCCTGCGATGCAATGGAACAACCGTGGCTTGGCAGCAACCAGGATGGCTTCTGTAGCCCCGGTGTCCTCACCGGCGGCCTTGGCAGGGAGCCCACCAGGCTCCCCCGCGGGGTTTTGATCTTTGTAGACGACGTTCTGCTGGAACGTTTCGTTCGTAACGCGGCACACCAGGAGACGCCCCAGCCGGGCGTCTCTACCGGAGGTGTGCCGGGCATAAAGCCTGGCTCTACGTGAGTGGCTTCGCAGGAATCTAACCACCGTGGCCGTGGCCGCCCTCACGCTTCTCCGGGGGCGGAGGAGGGACGTGCCGCTCCTGCGAGGCGCGAGCTGCGGGCTTGCGCGCTTCTGGCCGCTGAACCCTCTCCGGACCTCGCTGGGCAGCGGGAGGCGGGTTGTGCCTCTGCTCCTGCCGTTCAGGCATTTGGCGTGCAGGAGCAGAACGCTCCGTGCGCCCGGGCGGCGTCGTGTAGCGGGGAGCTGACGGGGCTCTCTCGGTCACTCTACCAGCGGGGGCCCGGCTGGGAGCGGGACGCTCAGCCTCGCGGCCACCCACACTTCGAGCAGGTTCCCGATAAGGAGCGCCCGCTTGGGTGGCCCGCTCGACGTCGCGGCCTCTGAACTCTCCGGGCCTCGCGGTCGCGGCAACATCCGGACGGCCGTGGTTTACGGACGCCCACTGCACGCGGTCCGTTCGGGCAAACTGCGCCTGCTGCACTTGTTGGCCGACCGCGCCGAAACGCCGCTCCCGGGCCGCGGCCAACTGGGCAGCCGTGGGACGAGCGATCGTTCCTCCCGGGCCGCCGTAATAGCTGACGCGCGTGCCCCTGACGTTCTCCACCACCCTCTGGTTGTAGACGGTCGTGATGTTGGTGATCGTGATTCGGTTCACCGAGCGGTTATAGAAGAACCTTCCGCGGTTCCAGTAGCCGCCGTAGTAGCCGTAGCCCGTGTATCCATAGCCGTAGTTGATGCCCCCATAGTAGCCAACCGCCGGCCCCCAATAGCCTGCGTACCAGAGATACATGCCATTGTTATAGGCCCAATACCCCGGAGTCCACAGAGCGCCCACGAAGGGTGCAGGCACCCAGGTGCCCGGTACCCAGTAGTATCCATAGGCCGGGTCCCAGGCCCAGTAGCCGGGCGTCCAGATGTAACCGGGGGCGGGGCAAGGCGGCTGTGCATAGTAAGGCAGCGCCGGCGGGCCGAAGCTGACCGAAACGCCTACCGTCATCTGAGCAGAAGATGTTGCCGGCGCTACGAACATCGCTACGGCAAGCAGAAGTGATCCAATAAGGCATCCGATGATCCACCTTGCCCGCCCGCCAGCGTCGCTTACGTTCACAGGCTGAACCGCGGTTTTTGCCGATGCTGGTGTGTCTCCCGCTGCTCGACCCTTACAGGGCTCAGCGGAGACCGTTCCATTTTCCGAAGTCCCGCATCCAAAACGATCGATCCTGAATTTGACTTCTTTCATCGGAGCACCTCCTGTTTTCGGGTACTTCCGTCGCCGGGATCACAACAACCCCTAAGCAACTCACCATCCATTAGCCGGCCTTTTCAAGCAAGCCACGGATTTTCGAAGTGTTAGACGTTGCTGCGGTGACAGGAGTTTCGTCCGCTATCCCGGCAAATTTCACTGGGGTGGGTAAAAGCTACAAACTGGAGGGTTGGCAGGGGTTGCCCTTCAGACTCCCGCGGGGGTTCGCTCTTTGCAGAGACGATCCGCCGGAACGTGTCTTCCTCTGGCGAAAGGGCACGAGTTCACTCGTGCCAAAGGCTCGCGTAACAATAATAACCGGCTTCAGCCGCCGGGACCACAGAGGGGCAGGTATGAAACCTGCCCCTGCAAGAACGCTTTCTGTAGCGGCGGTGTCTCCGGTTTCTGGAGTCCGATGGTCCGATCCGGATCGGACCGGAAATCGGACCTCACCGCCTGGTTTTGGCAGGGGAGCCCTTCGGGACCCCGCAAGAGACGTCCCAGTGGGGCGTCTCTGCCGGCTTCCGCTCTTAGCGTCGTCCGCCTCGTCCGCGGCCGTGTCCACCGCCTCCACGCTGTTCCTGGCGCGGAGGAGGGCCGTGGCGCTGTGGTGCGGCGTAACGGACGGGACGGCGCACTTGCTGCTGGCGAGCCTGGTAGGGGCCGCGCTGGAAGTTACGCCCGGGCGCTGGACGACCGCGCTGGAAGTTCTGCCTGGGCGCCGGGCGTTGGGCATATTGTCGCTGGGGAGCACGGCCCTGCATCTGCCTGCGGGGAGCGGCATAACGCGGTGCGGCGTAGTGTGGTGCGGCATAACGTGGCGCATTGTAGCGCGGTGCAGAATAGGATTGGGCTCTTTGGAACCCTTGCCGATTCGGACCCCGGTAAGGAGCGGCCGTCCTTTGAACAGGCGCCCGGTACGGGGCACCCGGCCGGTTGGCCCTCTCGATGCCGTATCCGCGGAACATTCCCGGCCTCGGTGTCGCCGCAATCTCAGGGCGTCCGTGGTTAAAGGATGCCCGCTGCACAGGATCTGTGCGGGCAAACCGCTCCTGCCGAATCTGGTCGCCGACCGGTCCGTAGCGCCGCATCCTGGCGGCAGCCATCTGGCCGCGCGTGGGGCCCCCGAACGTTCCCCCGGGCCCGCCATGATAGCTGACGCGGGCGAACCTGTTATTCTCAACAACGCTCCGGTAGTAAACGTGGGTGATGTTTCTGGTGTCGATTCGATTCACCGAGCGGTTGTAGTAGAACCTGTCGTGGTCCCAATAGCCGCCGTGGTAGCCGTCACCTGTGTAACCATACCCGTAATTAATGCCCCCGTAAAAGCCGACCTCCGGACCCCAGTAACCTGCGTGCCAGCGGTACCCGCCGTCGTCAAAGTCCCAGTAACCCGGCGTCCACAGGGCGCCGATGAAGGGCGCGGGCACCCAGGTGCCTGGCACCCAGTAGTATCCGTAGGCCGGGTCCCAGGCCCAGTAGCCGGGCGTCCAGATGTAACCGGGAGCGGGGCAAGGCGGCTGTGCATAGTAGGGCAGCGCCGGCGGGCCGAAGCTGACCGCAATGCCAATGGCCACTCCAGCGGAGGAGACAGCCGGCGCTCCGAGCATCGCCAGAAGAACCACCAAAGCTCCAAGAAAGCACGCGACGGTTCGCGCTGCGCGCACGCCCGCGGGCCTTCCGTTGACAGGTGGAACCACGCTGTTTGCCAATGGTGATGTGGCCCCTTCCCTTCCAGCCTTCGAGCGTTCACTCGAAAGCGGTCCGCCTTGAGAAAGTCCTATACACTCGATCCTGAACTCCTCCTCTTCTCTCATCACAGCACCTCCCCTTTTCAGACGCACGTATCACCGACACTTCCAAAGAATAATAGGCAATTACCTGTCCATTGGTCCAGCTATTAATGTAAGCTAGTGATTTTACGGCTGTTAGACGCTGTCTCCGGGACTGAAATTTCCTCCGGCCTCACGGCAAATCTCCCTGCCGCGTGTAAAAGTTACAAACCCGCGGGTTTTGTAGCGCCGCCCTTCGGGCGGCATGCCGGGCATAAAGCCCGGCGCGACTGGATCGCGGCACGAACAAAACCCGTCCTTATCTTCCCAG
>JAKASH010000053.1 GCA_021828225.1 Acidobacteriota bacterium
CGAAGGGATCTACGTAGCTCATGACGAGGTGGCGCAGAGTTCGATAAAGGGGCTTGCGGCCCTGTAGCCTCAAGTCGCGAGACTGACCGACAGCTCCCCACCGGCCACCCTGGCGGAAAACAAACACCACGTGGTCCAAATTATCTTTAGACTGTAAATCCAGAAGCAAAGGCGGATGCCCATGCTGTTCGAGGATGGTGGCCGCCACGAGCGCTGCTTCCAGACAATGAGCGGTCTTATGCCTGAGCGTGCTGCGAAAACTCCGTAGAGTCTCTCCCCCCTTCTCGCGGTTGTAGGAGAATGTCCGAATAAATTTCTGTGCCTGGCGTGGCGACCGGAACTTCTGAATAATGTCCCATTCGGCGCGAGTAAAAGCTTCGCGTCCGGGTGGCGCATAAGGCGGATTGAGGTGGGTCTTACGGCGGCGCAAATTTTCTAATCCCCTACTCCCCAGCGATCATACCAAAGTTGGAAGCAGAGGAGCGTCCAGAGGGTTTTCCGATGATCGGCTCGTCCCTCTGAGTGTTCCCGAAGTAACTGGTGAACAAAAATGCTATTAAAGAGCCCCTGGCGTTTTAGCTTTCCCTCCTCCAGAGTTTCAGCCACCAGGGGTCGCAGCTCATTCCGAATCCAGCTCGCAATCGGAACAGTAAATCCACGTTTTTGCCGGTAAACGATCTTGCGCGGCAGCCATTTTTCGACGGCCTTCTTCAGAATGTACTTTCCCTTAAAACCGTGCATCTTGAGATTCGTCGGCAGACCCGCAGCAAACTCGATCAAACGATGGTCCAGGAACGGCGTTCTCAGTTCCAGCGAACACGCCATGCTGGCGCGGTCCACTTTCACCAGCAGATTGTCTTCAAGGTACATCCGGAAGTCCAGATAAAGCATTTCGGCCAAAACCTCATCAAAGCGTGCGCCTTCCAGGACTCGCGGCAAGGGATTGAAGATCACGCTGCTCGGAGGGTGCGGCCCGGCCCATTGCGGTGAAAAGAGCTGGTCAAGTTCGCCGGGCGAAAACATGCCGAACCACGTGTGGTGGCGTACCGCCGGGCTTTTTTCAGCGTGCGTCAGAAAGCGGCGAAGAAACAGACCCTTAGGCACAGCATTTGAAGAGACCGGCAGGAGTTCCCGTACGCGGTCAAACACCTGCCGCCGCAGAACCTCGGGAAGCCTGAGGTAATATTCCGCCGCCCGCGCTCCCAGATAGGTCGGATAGCCACCAAACAGTTCGTCGCCACCCTCGCCGCTCAGTGCGACCTTGATGTGTTCCCGTGCAAAACGCGACAAGAGATAAGTCGGAATAACAGCCGGATCGGCCATCGGTTCATCGAGATGATTCACCAGAATCGCCAGAGCCTCACGCATGCTCTGGTCGTCTGCCGTCAGTACATGATGCTGGGTGTTGAAATGCCTGGCAACGTACGCTGCATATTCTCCTTCGTCGAAGGAACGCTGGGGAAATGAGACTGAAAAGCTGTTGACGTTGCCCGGCGAAAGCTCGCTCATCGTCGCGACAACGGTTGAAGAATCGACACCGCCGCTCAAGAAAACCCCCAACGGCACGTCGCTGACAAGGCGCGAAACGGCTGCTTCCCGCATCTTTTCCCGAAGCTCTTCACAGGCTTCCTCTTCCTGCTTCCGGCTCATGCTTCCAAGTTCCGGCGCTCGCAGGTAATCCTGCATTCTCCAGTAGCACTCGACCCGCGATGTCTCGCCTTCAACCACCATGAGGTGTGCGGCGGGAAGCTTCTTGATGTCGGTATAGACAGTTCGAGGCGTTGGGAAGTATCCGTAAAAGAAATACTGGGAGACAGCTTCGGTATCGAGTTGCCGGCTGATGCCGGGATATTCCAGAATCGATTTGATTTCAGACCCAAAAAGCAGTGTGCCGTTGTGCCGCCAGTAATAGAGCGGCTTTTCGCCCGCACGGTCGCGCGCCAGGACCAGCCGTTTGGCACGGTCATCCCACAGTGCAATGGCAAACATACCATTCAGCTCGCGCACAAAATCCGTACCTTTTTCCTCATAGAGATGGGCAATGACCTCGCCGTCAGATTTTGTCTTAAACCTGTGACCCCGTTCGAGAAGACCTTCGCGCAGCTCGCGAAAGTTGTAGATCTCTCCGTTAAAAACCAGCGTGACCTCGCCGGTTTCATTGGATAACGGCTGATCCCCCGTCTTGAGGTCGATGATACTCAGCCGGCGAATGGCAAGGGCCAGATGGGGCCGCTCAAATTTGCCCTGGCTGTCTGGTCCGCGATGCTTGAGCCGGGCGGACATCCGATCGATCAGGTCACGACGATCAAGGGGTCTTAGATCCAGATTGTAAACACCGCAGATGCCACACATAAAACTTCCTGCTTGCAAGCCTGTCGTGCTATTTCAGCCAGGTGTTCAGTTTCCTTTCTTGGGCGGGGCGGACTGGACCATTCCGGCGGGTATCTCCCAGACGGAATATTTCCACCCGGTCCACATCGGATTCATTTTGGGAACAGAGCCGGCCAGTTGCGCCACCTGATAGTTGCGGACCAGAACAAGTACCGGCGTCGAGCTTCTTTTGGTCAGCCACTCCTTTTCATCTATCATTAAAGGCATTCCGCCTGTCGCCGCAGGAGCAAGGGCCTCGGGCAGCCGGCCTTCCTGGGCTTCCCTCCTGATTTTCGGCCAGCGCGTCACAACGTAGTTGCTGGTCAGTTCACCCGCAGTCGAGGAGATAAGGCCGACTGGTCGCCTGAGATAGAACGGCAGGCTTGTCCGAAAGTAATAATAGCCGTAAATGGGGAGATTTCTCTGAGGACTGTCAAGGATGCTTGTTGCAAGGGCGCGACTGGAATCCGCTGACGCATAAAGCTCCAGCGGACGAAAGAGCCGGACCAGCATGATCGGGAAAGTGCATGCAACCACCGCAAACATAAGCGCGGTTGGAGCCTTTTCCCGAGCCCGTGCGCAAAGGTTCCGTCCAATGATCCCCAGCGCACCCAAAAGAATTCCTGTGTACAAGAACGTCGGGCCCAGCAAGACTAGAACGTCATGAGGCATCTTCTTTTCAAGACGACCGTGAGGAAACAGGAAGTGCTCAAAGCGAGGCAAGGCTACCACTATGATTCCCAGCGCAATCAAGGTGGCAAACCCTCCCGTCAGCCAGTCGGGAGTACGCCCTTCGCGTTCCGGTTTTGCTCCCGTCCATACTTTTGCCATCAGGATACTGAGCGGAACCATAGCGGGAAGAAAGTAGCCGGGGAGCTTGGATTCCGAAATCGTAAAAAAAATAAAGATGACGCCCACCCAGCTCAGAAGGAATAAAGCTGGAGCGTGCCGGTCCTGCCGAAGTTCTCGCCATCGATTGATCCGGTGAAAAGCGGCATAGAGGAGGAAAAAACTCCACGGCAAAAAGCCTGCCAGATAAATGATGAGATAGTAATAGAGTGGTCCGGCGCGGTGTGAGTGTCCGGTTGCAAAGCGTTCCAGGCTCTCCTGCCAGAAGGCATATCCGGGAAAATCGGGATGGCGCATCGACACAGGGATAAACCACGGCAGCGTCACGGCTAAGAATGTCAACAGGCCCAGACCCCAGTTCAACTCCTTAAGTCTGGCGAACTTCCCGCGCAGTGCTTGATAGGCGCCGATGGAAAGCATCGGGAGCAGAAAGCCCACGGGTCCCTTCGTGAGAGTCGCCAGCCCCAAAGCTCCGAAGAACAAAATGTCGAGCAGCTTTCGTTGTTCGGACCCTGCTTCCCGCAGCCAGTAACAGACCATTGCAGCAGTGACGAAAAGGGTCAGCGTCATGTCAAAAATGACTTCCCTCGCGAACACAACCACCAACGGCGAGGTGGCAAGAACAATTCCGGCGTAGAGTCCGGTAGAGTCGCCAAACATCCGGCGCGCAAGGAACCAGACGAGAAGAACCGTCAGGAGCGCTGCCAGAGCCGAGGGGAACCGTGCGCTGGCCTCTGATAATCCCGCTACTTTGAACGATGCGGCCACCGCCCAAAAGAAGACCGGCGGTTTATCGAGATAAGAGAAATTATTGAAGTGCGGGGTGATCCAGTCCCCTTTGGCCAGCATCTCCCGTGCGACCTCTGCGTTCCTTCCTTCATCAGGCTCAATCAGGGGAAGCCGTCCAAGGGCCACAAAAAACATGCAGGCAGCGATTACCAGTAAAAGAAGGAAATGGATTGACGAAAACCCGCGACGGGCAGTATTCGTGGGAACAGGCTGTTCAAAGTGTGAAGAGGTTTCAGCACTCAAGGGTTCCATTATCCTCCCTCAGCCCAAAGCTGACTCTACGATTCCAAAATGATTCGAGAGGGCAACCATGCGCAAAGGCCGAAAAAAGTCTATCACGACGTAGAGGTTAGCAATCGATAGCCAAGTCACCTTGCAGAAGTACCTGTAGGCTGGGAAGGTTGGTTGATCTCCCCAAAAACCACCCGGGCACGACGGAATAAACTGGTCACTGACCAAGTTTTTGCAGTTTCTTAGTGGTGGACCTTGTAACGCTCCGTGGAGTCTCTTTCAAGCAGTTGAAGTTCAGATCCGTAGTCGATGTGGTTTTTTTTCATCCAGCGCACGGCCCATACGTCTTCAAGTCCCTTGACCAGCCGGTCCCACGTTCCGTACTTGGTCTTTCCCGCCAGGCGCGGGTGATGGGACACCGGTACCTGCGTTACGCGGTACCCTCGCATCTTGATCAGAGTGGGCAGGAACCGGTGCATCCCTTTGTAAAGTTCCAGTCCTTCCAGACACTCACGCCGGTAGGCCTTCAGCGTGCACCCAGTGTCTATAATGTTGTCGTCCGTGACCCAGTTCCGAAAGCCGTTCGCGATGCGCGACGAAATGCGTTTCCACCTCGTATCCTTGCGCCGGGTGCGAACCCCGCACACCACGTCCCAGTCCTTAAGCATTTCGACCAGGCGCGGAATTTCCGCGGGGTCATTTTGCAGGTCGGCATCGATAGTCGCGACAGCCTCTCCGCGCGCCAGCCGGAACCCTGCAGCCATCGCCGCGGTCTGGCCCAAATTCTTTTTGAAGTGAGCAATACGAATCCGCGGGTCATTTGCCTGAACTCCCTTCAGTAAATCCAAGGTCTGGTCGCTGCTGCCGTCATCGACAAAGAGTATTTCAACTGTGCCTTGCCACGGGGACATCGCCTCGGCAATGCGCCGAACGAGGGGGCCAATATTATCTTCCTCGTTGTAAACCGGTATAACAATCGAGAGACTTTGCATCAAGGTTTTGGTTTAAAGGCCGAAAAAGCCAGAATTGAACTGGGGACGCCAGGAAACTGAATCGCCGGGACTTTCATATCTCTTACAGGAGAAATTTTAACACGCTCGCTGACAAGACCCGAAGAAATTCCTTCCGGACAGCCTCGCAATAGGATTGGACTTTATTCACGTGGAAAAGTTAAACTGCAGGTAGATTTCCGAATGGAACCACAGGTCGCCTGTTTACTTCATGCAGCGGTGGGTGCCGATGGTAGCGTTGGCGGCCCGGAGGTAAGAATGATCAATCCTAAGATGCGCATTGCAGCCTTGATGGTGGGTATCGCCTTGGCTCTGGGCAGTTGCAGCCTTTTCAAGACTTCCACCGCCCCCAATGACGGTGCGATCGTCTCGGCGATCCAATCCAAACTCTATCAGGATTCTGCTTTGAAGACGAGCGATGTTCGTGTAGTCTCTCAAAATGGAGTCGTTGTCCTGACGGGTACCGTGGCAAGTGACCAGGACAAAGCTGCCGTAGAACAATTTGCTCATAACACAGACGGCGTCAAGCAGGTCATTAACGAGCTGACAACGGCCAGTCCGGCCCAGCAGGCCGCTTCAAACGCTCAGGAAGCTCCCCCACAGCCTGAGCACCGAACCTCCCGCCGCCATTCGCGTGCCGTTGCGGAAAGTGAACCCACTCCCGAACCGCCGCCTGCAGCCCCGGAGCCTGCGCCAACGCCTGCTCCTGTTGAGCAGGTGCCACCTGCTCCGGCACAGGCGTCGAATACTCCTCCGCCACCGCCCCAGCCCGTTAACGTCGCTGTTCCGGCTGGGACCGCTATTACCGTGCGCATGGTTGATTCAGTTGACTCTGCGGTCAACAAGGCCGGCGACGAGTTTGCCGCGACTGTCGAGACGCCGATAACGGAGGAGAATCAGGTGGTCGTCCCCCGTTACGCCAAGGCGCGAGTGCGGCTTGTGAGTGATCGCAATGCCGGCCATATTCGAGGACAATCAGAAGTTCAACTCCAGCTGATCAGCCTCACGGTAGGCGGGAAAACGTATGCCGTAAACAGCGGAATCTATCAAAAGCAGGCAGCAGGTTCACGTGGCAAGCAAACGGCCGAAAGGGCGGGCATTGGTGCCGCGCTGGGAGGCATTGTTGGAGCCATCGCAGGCGGAGGCAAAGGCGCAGCAATCGGTGCGGGCATTGGCGCGGGAGCAGGAACCGGAGTTCAGATGGCCACGAAAGCTCCGCCGGTAAAAATGCCGTCCGAAACGGAGATTGATTTCACGCTACGGAGTCCTCTGAACATATTGGTAAATCAGTAAGATTGGGGAGGCGGGCGCCCCGGTTGAGATCAAGGGTCAGCCGGTTCGCGCATTTCGCGCGCACGGTCCGTCTGGGTACCTATAACTTCGGAAGCGAATTGTTACGGAAAGGTCACGCCGCTGTACGACTTTTGGTGCTTGTCGCTATCTCAGGTCAAACGTCTCGATGCATATCCACTCATCCGGAGTACCGCTGACCCGGTAGAGCTTTAAGTGTCCCAATTCAAGTGCCTGGCCAGAGAGGGAGCTGAGATCGGCGGAAATTTTCTTCTTTGTTTCGAGCCGAAGCCTTCCGTATACAAGACTCAGATGCGGCATGTAGGCCGACTCGCTTCGCATTTCAAAGGTTTCTCGAGCTGCCTGGTGGGCCTTGATGATAGGACCGGTTGGGACCACTCTGATGAAAAGGCAGCGGAAATATTCGTCGAGATAGGCGATGTCACCCAGTTCAACTCGGATTGGCTTAAGCGAGCTTGCTAACAACACGAATTTCGAGCGGATTTCCTGTTCCTGTCCCGTGATTCCGCTCAGCAGGGTGACGTGCGGATCAAAGCGTGGCGTGGAATATTCACGGCTGAGCCAGGAGATTCTTCCAGCCAGCAGGCTGAACATCGGCTCCTCGGGCACTAACCAAAGCGCATCGCCTTTCCCGACGGGGTTCATGTCTGGGGATCTTCCAGGCTCCGGTCCATCTTTCCCGATCATGAAGGCTCAATTGGTTGCAGGCCACCCATCGTCGTGGACTACCACGCCTGCAGTCTCTCCTGGCAAAGGCGCCGTGGTGCAGCAACCTGGGAAGTTTCAGTTCCCCAGCGACAGCATCGGAATGTCTTCAAGGCTTGTTCTTTGGCGCAGCCCGGCCGGTCTCAGCCTTTTTGTTCACGTGGTGCCTTCCCTTAAAGGCCGGCAGAACATTTCGCATGTTCTTAGTTGAGCCAGCACCTCGCCAGTCCTTATAACCCAGCTGGTTCTGGCATCCGGCCAAGTTCATTTCCATCGTCAGGAAGATCCGATCGTGGTTTCGCAAAAGGAATGAGAGATAGGGTTTGAGAGCCTGCTGCATCGTCAGCATGTCGTTCCAGGACTGGTTGAATTCCCCTTCAAGGCTTGGATTGTTGTAGCGCGAGATGGTTACAGTGAGCCTTTCAAGGAGTGGCAGAACCTGGCTGATGCCGGCATACGTCTCAAATCCCAGATATTCGCTGTCCACTCTGCCGTCAAATTGCTCACGGCTTTTCTCCAGGGACTGAAGATTACTGCGCAGTGCGTCGAGATTGCTATTGAAACCGGCGACCACGGCAGCAGGCATCTTGAGTTTTTCCGGGTGGACTTGCGTTAACAGATCCTTGACGCGTGCTTCCGCCTGCCACAGTTTTGTCAGCAACGCACGCGTCTGGGCAGGTTCCATGAATCCCGGCTGGTTCGCCATGGAGCGTGGTGGCGCTTGCAGATAATGAGGAACCTTAATTGTTTCTGTCTGAATTTGTTGCGAGGACGCGGCCCCGGAGGCAGGCTTCTCCGTCTGTTGGCTAGCGGTCTGAGCTGCCAGCTTGCACGGTGTCAGGAGGCCGAAAGCAATGAACAAAGCAAAGATTCGCATTGCAACTCCTGGATGCGGACTAATTAATCCCCAAACAACCAGCATGGCAGGAGGCGGCAGGATTCGTCCAGATGTTTTTGCGAAAAGGTAGTTGACCCCTCCGCAAGACGGCGAGATAATCCTCACTCATGAAGGCAACCCTGTTTCTCACAGGAATTGCTGCTGCATTATGCCTGGCTGCCTACTCATTTCTTTTGAGGGGGACCAACCCGTCGCAATCTGTTGTCAGCCGTCCGCCAATCCTCGGCATTGCCAGCGTTGCGCTCAGGGTCAACGACGCTGCCAAGGCCCGTAATTTTTTTGGACACGTCCTGGGCTTTGACGAGTTGCCCTTGGAAGAGACAGCAAAGGGTCGGATGCATTATGCCTATTTCAAGGTAAACGACAACCAGTATATTGAGGTGTCCCCCACCCTTTCATCTCCGACCGAGGATCGCCTGATCCACATTGCCTTTCGAACCACTGATGCCCGCCGCTTGCGACTTTACCTGGCCAGCCATGGCGTGGCTGTACCGGGAACGATCCAGAAGGATTCCGAAGGCGATTTGAGCTTCAACGTGACCGACCCTGCCGGCCACACTGTAGAGTTCATTCAGTATCTTCCCGGCTCCTTTGAAAGCCGCAATGCCGGAAAATTTCTTTCTGCGAGCAGTGTTTCCCACGAGATCATTCATGCGGGGGAGACGGTGCCGGATCGCGCCGCCGAGAACCACCTTTTTGGCAGCATTCTGGGGTTCCGCGAAATGTGGTACGGCGGCATGACGGATACCCGTACGGACTGGGTGGACATGGTCGTGCCCAACGGGCAAAATTGGCTGGAGTACATGCTGCATGTAAACAATCCTTCACCGCGGCAACTGGGCGTGATGGACCACTTCTCGCTCGGCGTAAAAAGCGTTCAGCAGGTCTATGCCACCGTTCAAGCTCGCGGATATCAATCCGCAAAGCCTCAAATTGGCCGCGATGGGAAGTGGCAGCTGAATCTCTACGACCCAGACCTTACGCGTGTCGAGGTCATGGCATTCAAGCCCGTACGGAAAGCTTGCTGCTCACCCATGATAACGTTTCGCTGAAACGAATCAGTGTTACGGCTTCTGAAAGTCGTGGTAGCCACGGCACCGGATTTGTGCGTGGGCTACTACGCTGTGCGGGATCTCGCCGCCCTACGTGATGAGGCCTACTGGTACTATTGCGCAAGTGAGTGGAAGAGATCGAAGCCTACTGTTTATCCCACCTTCCAGGAATGGAGAAAGGCCTCAGAAAACTGCAGCGACGAGGCGCTAGATACCTTTGAGACAACCGAAGAGCTTCGTGAGCTTCTGAAGCTGAGCAGACGCGTAAGTCCAGGCAGGCTTTCGAGATGGGTTGAGCGATATGTTGAATGGCAGGTCTTTGCTTACTGGATGAGCCCTGCCCTCGGCATGCCAGGACCATTGCCTAACAAGGTGAGCCGAGAACTCGGGCGGCGTTGTCCTGGTTTCCTGGCACACAACATAGTGCTGCGCAGACACGCGAGAGGCGCACACGGCCGGCATTTCAACGCGCTTTTGCGCTGGATCAAAGAACGGGAGTTTTCACGGCCCCACAACGAAGGCTGGCTGCCAGTGGTCCTCTATCAGGCCTGCCTTCATCCGCGCTATCAACGTGTCGTAGATTACTGGAGCCACTCACAGCGCCTCCGCTCTAAACATCCGCGCTCCCCGTATCCCACCTTCCCACAGTGGAATGCCGCCGCCGATGGCTACACTTTCGAGGTAGGTGATCCCTGATCGCCGTTTGAAATTCCTCCTGTCATCGGCGCCGGCAGGGGAGCCCTGCAACTCCTCACGTGCCGGAAGTACGCATTCCCGACGACGACCCGGCCGCAGTGTGGGCACGCCTTCTGCTCCGCCAAGTGTTGACGAGATCCTTTCCAGTCGCCCGGCTGTTTCTTCCTCCCTTCGAGCCACTCAAGGACCTCCGGCTCGCATCGCCTTACATTCACCTTTTCCGGGTGTGCCACGCAAAAGCGAACCAGCACCTCACGGCGGATCAAGGGCTTCGACCGCCTTTTGCCCTTGCGCCTCTCGCTGGCAGCACCATTCGGTGCGCTAAACAGACCCTTCCTGAACCACACGCGCACGATACTGTCGCTGACGCCGAGCATCTTCGATATTCGGTGAAGGCTGAGGTGGTTTGGCTCGCGCACCGCTGCGGA
>JAKASH010000054.1 GCA_021828225.1 Acidobacteriota bacterium
GCCTTTCGGAGGTGGCGGAGGGCGAGTCTTTTTCTTTGGAGGCTTTCGCAGGCCCGGCGCCAACCGGATTCGGGGAAACTTCTTTGACTCCTACACGAACTCAGCTTTTGATGCTCGCCCGTACCCTTTGAACACACCATCGCAGCCGCAGCAGCCTTATTACAATGAGCTCATTGGTTTCTCATTGGGCGGCCCGTTGAATATCCCGAAGATTTATAATGGTGGCAACAAGACCAGCTTCTTTGTTCATTTCAACGCTCTGCGCGGCACCAGCCCTCAAAACATTCTGGCCTCAGTTCCCACGGCGGCGGAGCGCGAGGGTGATTTCTCTGCAACGACGATTGTTTCCGGGCAGGGCGCCGGCACGATTCCTGTGATCTATCAGCCGACGGCAACCCTGGGACCGCGAACGGCGTTCCCTGGCAATGTGATTCCGTCCTCGATGCTCGATTCGGCTTCGCTCGGGCTACTGCAATACATTCCCCTGCCCAACCTGCCGGGACAAGTGCAGAACTACCACGTGCAATTATCACTGCCAACGGGCAGCCAGATGCTCATGGCCCGGGTCGGGCGCGAGATTTCGAGCAAGGATAACCTGGCCGTGATGTATTTCTATGATTCGTCGCACCTCGACGGCATCAGCGGGTACCCGAACATCACATCCACGACAACCACGCGGAGGCAGAATGTCACCCTGACCGAAACGCACAACTTCGGTCCAAAAACGGTGAACAATTTTGCCGTCAATTTCAACCGGGCACGGACGAATGTCACCAATCCGTTTTCTTTCAACCAGAACATCGCGGGCGAACTGGGCATCCTGGGCGTCTCACAGGACCCCATGGACTGGGGCTTGCCGTCAATCGGTTTTACCAATTTCAGCGGCTTGAGTGACGCAACCCCCTCGCTGACACGCAACCAGACGCTGCGCTTCTCGGACTCTGTCATTCACAGCGTGGGCAAGCACAACTTCCAGTTCGGTGGCGACATTTCGAGAATCCAGTTGAACTCCCTGACCAACCCCGACGCGGCGGGTAGCTTCTCCTTCACGGGCTACAGCACCAGCGACTTCACGACGCAAGGGACGCCGATCACCGGCACCGGTTATGACCTCGCTGATTTTCTGCTCGGCCTTCCCCAGACGACTTCGGAACGCTACGGCATTCCCGCCAACTATCTTCGCTCCTCCCGCTACGACGCTTACGCGAGTGACGACTGGCGAGTGTCGAACCATTTGACGCTCAATCTCGGCGGGCGCTGGGAATATGCGGCGCCCTTCACCGAAAAATATGGCCACCTCTCAGACCTGGCGCTGGGGCCGGATTACTCGACCGCCGGCGTAGTGACCGGACAGAACCCGGGAAGCTTGCCGGATTCGCTGCTGCGCGGGCACCCGGAGAACGTGGCGCCGCGCATCGGTGTTGCCTACCGGCCCTGGATTTCGCACACGCTGGTGGTCCGCGCAGGCTACGGCATTTTCTACGACGAGTCCGTTTACCAGAACCTGGTGGACAATCTGGTCAACCAGTCGCCGTTCGCCACGACGAGCACCCTGGTGACCAGTCCCTCGCAGGTTCTGACGCTGCAGAATGGTTTCCCTACGATCAGCCCGGAAACGGTGCGCAACACCTTTGCGGTCGATCCCAATTTCCTCACCCCGTACGCCCAAAGTTGGAACGTGATGCTCGAGCAGGACCTCAGCCAGTCCTATATTTTGTCAGTCGCTTACATCGGCACGCGCGGAACGCACCTGAATCTCCTGCTGGTGCCGGGCGTCGGCAGCGCATTGGCCTCCACCACGCTGCCGTTCGAATATGACACCTCGGGCGCGTCGTCCCTTTACAACGGGCTGAGAGTCAGCCTGCGGCATTTTTCGCGGCACAACTTTTCCTTCTTTTTGAATTACACCTACTCGAAGGCTGAAGATAATGCATCTAGCGTAGGCGGAACGGCCACCACCCGATTCTTTATGGGAGGCCCCGGAGGCCTTGGAGGCGGATCGGCCATCTCGGCTGCGGCCAGCCCGCTGGCTCCGGTGCAGAATCCCGCTGACCTGAGCGCCGAATGGGCTCTCTCAGGATTTAATCCGACGCACAGCCTGCGGGCTTTTGTGCGCTATCAGTTGCCGTTCGGTGAGCGCGGGCGGTTCCTGAAGAACGGCGGCGCGCTGGCGCGGGTCCTCAGCAACTGGTCAGTCAGCGACATTACGTCGATCAGTTCCGGCCTTCCCTATACCGCGTACGTGGCCGGCAATGCCAGCAACAACGTGAATGGCCTGGCTCCGTTTGGCGGGCTGCGCGCCGACGCGACAGGACTTGCGGTGGCGCTTCCGTCCTCCCAGCAATCAACGCTCACATACTTCAATACAGCGGCGTTTGCTGTGCCGGCAGCGGGAGAATTCGGGAATGCCGGACGGAACACCATTCCCGGGCCGCCTTCGGTCAATTTCAATATGGCGCTCGACCGGCTGATCACGATCTCGCGTGAGAAGAACCTTTCGGCCGACATTCGCCTGGCGACGAACAACACGTTCAACATTGTGAATTACTCAGGTCTGTCCACGACCATTAACAGCAATACTTTCGGGCGGGTGACTGGGGTGGATTCCATGCGAACCATGACTCTTTCATTCAGGTTGCGGTTCTGAAGCCCGCAACAGTTGGCGCGGGACAGATTTTGTAGCCAGCGCAGCGATTCCTTACAGTTTGAGGTCAGGCATGCAACGTCGTTCAGTTCGTCAAAAAAGCATTCTCCGGAGCTTTTGCCGGTGCAAGGTGCTTGCCGCCGTCGCCATGATTGCACTTGCCGCAGGGATGGTTGTGCGGCTTGCAATGGCGGCCCAGGCTCACGGTCAGACCGCCGCGCCGTCTTCCATCCAGCTTGGTTACCAGAATCTTGCGCAGAGCTATACCCTGAAGGTCACTACAAACGAGGTGCTGGTCGATGTGCGGGTAACGGACCACAAGGGCAACCCGGTGACGAACCTGAAGGAAAGCGATTTTCGAGTTTACGAGGACGGGGTGCTGCAGAAGATTAATTCGTTTGACCTCGAAAATATCCAGAAACTCGCGCAGGAAAACGGCGCGAACGGCAAGCCGGCGGAGATCAACCTTGGCACTCTCCCCAGGACAACGCCTCAAGGGACTTACCGGCGACTGGTGGAGAACCATCGGATGATTGTTCTGTTCTTTGACCTTTCGTCGATGCAGATTCCGGATCTGCTGCGCGCACTCGAATCCGCGCAGAACTTCATCAAGACGGAAATGACTCCCGCCGACCTGGTTGCCGTTGTCACCTACTCGAGCGATCTGCGGGTGCTTCAGGATTTCACCAACGACCGCGATGTGCTGTCAAAGGCAATCAAAAGCATCCAGATCGGCCAGTCGTCCACGCTGGCGTCGAATGGAAGCGTCGGGGAAGCCGGCGGCACGGATTCATTCGGAAACACGGTGGTGACGCAGGATACCGGGGACGCGTTCACTCCCGACGAGACCGAGTTCAACATTTTCAACACCGACGAAAAGCTTTCGGCGCTGCAGTCGCTGGCCAACCTGCTTCGGGCCGTGCCGGGGCGCAAGTCGGTCATCCACTTTTCGAGCGGCATCGAGCAGACAGGCGTAGACAACGAAGCGCAGCTCCAGGCAACGATTGACGCGGCGAACCGGGCCGACGTTACCTTTTACACGCTGGACGCCCGCGGTCTGATGGCGATGCCGCCCGGCGGCGACGCGTCTTCGGCCAGCCCTTCCGGAACCGCCATTTACACGGCGAGCGCCGTGTCTTCGCAGATGAGTTCGTTGCACAACAGCCGGGAAACGCTCTCCACGCTGGCCACCGATACGGGCGGGCGCATGTTCACGGACCTGAATAATTTCGCACCGGTTTTCAAATACGTACAGAAGGAAAACAGCACTTACTATCTGATCGGTTACGGTCCGTCCGATACCAAGGCGAACGGGAAATTTCGCCGCATCCGAGTGGAGTTGGTTGGTGAGCACGGTCTGAAGGTGGAGGCCCGGCCGGGCTATTACGCTCCGGTCAGCTTCGGGCACTCCTCGGGCCAGCAGAAGGAGCTTCAACTCCAGGAGGCCTTAAATTCCGAAACGCCGTTTCTCGATCTTCCGCTGGCGGTGGAGACCGCCTATTTTCTGCAGCCGGACGGCCACTATTACGTTGTTCTCGCGGCCAAAATTCCAGGCTCCTCGATCCCTTTTCATCAGCACTCGACCGTTCACCAGACCCAATTCGACTTTGCCTGGCGCGCCACGGATCCCAATGGCAAGGTGGCAGGCGGATTGCGTGACACGCTGCCCGTGAAACTGAACGCCTCCACTTATGAGAAGGTGTTAAAGGGCAACATCCTGTATGAAGGCGGAATTGTGCTGCCGCCCGGCACTTACAAGTTGAAGGTAGTGGCGCGTGAAAATATGACCGGAAAGATGGGCACGTTTGAAAAGAAACTGGTGCTTCCGCTGGTCAATAAGACGGGGCTGGAACTGAGCTCTGTCGTGGTGTCGAATGAACTTTCGAAAAAGCCGCCAACCCGGCCGCAGCGCGGCCCCTGGGCCATGGGCGCGGAGAATAATCCGCTCGACTCCGGGTCCCAGGCCATTCTGCCAAGCGTCACACGCGTGTTCCGTACCAACCAGAGTCTTTACGTCTATCTCCAATCGTATGGAAGCAAGCCGGGATCGGCGGACAAAAGTGCCCGGCGTTCAGAGAAGGGAATCCCGCCGTCGATGGCGCTCATTTTCTTCCGGAACGGCACGCAGATTTCAGAAGCTGGCCCTTATCCGGCAAAGTCAGGCAAATCGGGCGACGGAACCACATCCTATTTCACCGAGGTTCCGCTGGCCAAGTTTCCTCCGGGACGGTACTGGATGCAGGTGAACGTGCTTAACCCGGCCGCCGATCAGGTTGCGTTCGCAAGGGTGCCGCTGGCCATAATGCCGGCACCAAATCCTGCCCACCCCGCCACTGTGTCAAGTAATGTGAGCAAGTAGAAAGTTCCCATGATCCGAAGTCTGGCCGGGGCAGGAATAAGGGTAGGCCCGTGGTAACCCAGCATCGAGGGCGTTTCGCTTGGCTCGTCCGTTCTTGCCGCGCTGCACGAGTCGTGGGCGGCTACCGGACCAGCAAGACGGGATTGCCGACCAGTCGGATGAGGTGCTGGATTTCATTCTCTGGAAGGCGTTCGTACTGGCGGGCGAGGACCAGCAGCCCCGCTGCTTCCGACTCGAGCACGCCAGCCAGGTAGAAGGTGTCGGTCGTAAAGACGGGTCGAAACTTTGCTTGAATCTCTTTTGGTTTAATGAAACGCGCCGCCTGACGTTCCAACTTCTTCGCGTTCTGGGGTGAGTCTGTCACGAGAAATACGGTAAGGCGGCCTTGAAAAGCGCCGGCGAAGCGTGTCGCAGCCTTGAGGGCTTGCTCGGCCAAAGGCGAGCCGTCAAAAAGAACCATCACCGGGCGGTCGACGGCGAGCGGCCGTTTTACCAACAGCAGAGCCTTGGGCGCGTTGATGGCCGCATTCTGGGCCGTTGATCCTAATGTCATCTTGCGGGCCAGTGACCATCCCGATCTGCCCACCGTAAGAAGGTCTGACTCCGAAGCCGCAGCCAGAATCTCGACGGTCACTTTGCCACGAACAACTCGAAATGACCATCGGATGCCGGAACGTTCGGCCAGCGTGGCCAGCGACTTTTGCGCCTGGCGAGCGAGGACTTTTAACTCGTGTTCCATCATGGTGCTGTCGAGAGGCTCTTCCGTTGCTGACGGATAGAGAATGCGGCGCGCAATGGGCAGCGTGGCAACCCGCATCAAGTTGATATCTTCGACGAACAGGCCTTCCAGGTCTGCTCCCAGTTCCGCGGCGACGGTCACGGCTGTCTTGAGGGCAGCGATACTCTGGGTTGAGGCATCAAGGGCAACCAGGATTCGACGGACCACAAATTCGGTTACAGGTTCGCTCATTATTCTTTTTCGGCGATTCCCGGGGCGGTGTAGGTTTTCCGTTTTTCGGCCAGCATGATAAGCCGAGCCTCGACGCGTTGGTTAACCGTCCCTTCGGGGAAGTTGCCTTCTTTGTCGCGCTCGCCCGCTGGGATGCCGGTGAGAATTTCTATCCCCTGGTCGATTGTTTCCACAGCGAATATCTTGAATTTGCCGGCAGCCACGGCTTCGACGACGTCCTTGCGCAGCATCAGGTGTTTCACGTTCGATTGCGGAATCAGGACGCCCTGATCACGAGTCAGTCCTCTGGCGAGGCACACATCGAAGAACCCTTCAATCTTTTCGTTCACTCCGCCGATGGCCTGAACCTGCCCGTGCTGGTTAACGGACCCGGTTACGGCGAACGACTGCTTAATTGGAATCTCCGCGAGGGCTGAAAGCAGGGCATAGAGTTCGGTAGATGAGGCGCTATCCCCTTCGACGCCGCCATAGGACTGCTCAAAAGTGATGCTAGCGGACAGGGAGAGCGGTCGCTCGCTCGCGTAGCGTGCTGCCAGGAAGTTGGCCAGGATCAGCACGCCTTTGGAATGAATGGGCCCGCCCAGTTCAACCTCTCTTTCGATGTCGATGACTTCGCCCTTGCCAAGACGCGCGCGCGCCGTGATCCGGCTCGGGTGGCCAAACATGAATTGGCCCATCTGGATGACGGAGAGGCCATTGACCTGGCCAACCTTTTCACCCTGGGTGTCGATAAGAATCGTTCCGCGTTGTATTTCCTCCTGGAGCCTTTCGCGCAGCCGGCCCGCGCGGTAAACCTGGGCCTCGACGGCCTTTTCCACGTCGGCTGCTTCGATCATTGTCCGCTTTGCATCCCGCGCCCAGTAATCCGCTTCCGTCAGGAGGTCCCCCAACGTTCGATTGTGCGTGGAGAGTTTTTCGGCGTCGCCGGCGATGCGAGCGCTTTGTTCAATTACTCGTGCAACGGCCGGGCACGACAGAGGCCGGAGATTGTCCCTGCGCGCCATGGTCCCAATCATGCGCGCGTAGAGAAGGTTGTTATCCAAAGTCCGGTCCATCTGTTCTTCGAAATCCACGGCAACTTTGAACAGGTCGTGGAACTCCGGATCATAGTGGCTGAGCAGATAAAACAGCAACCGCTCGCCGATCAGGACCACTTTCACACGGAGGGGGATGGACTCGGGTTCCAGGGACACCGTGCTGATCAAACCCAGCATCTGGCCCAGAGATTCCATCGTGATTTTAGAGGACTGGAGCGTGCGCTTGAGGCCTTCCCAGGCATAGGGCTGCAACAACACTTTGTGAGCGTCCAGAATCAGGTAGCCGCCGTTCGCACGGTGCAGCGCACCCGCTCGAATCAGGTTGAAATCCGTGACCAGAGCGCCCATTTGGGGGATGTATTCAACCTGCCCGACCAGGTTCTGATAGCTCGGATGGTCTTCATAGATCACGGGCGACCCGTGGTTTGCCGTGTGCGCGACCAGAGGGTTCACCCGGTACCGGCGCATGGCCTGCCACCCTCTCGACGACTGGGGTGGGGACACGCCCAAAAAAGCCGCAAGCGAGGCTTCCTGTGGTGGCGAAAGAAACTCATCGACGTTTTCAATGACATCCCGCTCGATGGCATCCAGATGGCCGGTGACTTGAGCCAGCGCCGAGTATCGGTGCCGAACCTCGTCGATCAAACTGCCGGCCGCAAAGATGGTGACCTCACGGTTCAGAGCCTTCAGTTTTTCGCGTCCTTCTCTTTCGAACACTGGCAACTGTGCCATGAAGCTTCCGACCTGCTGGCGAAGGTTGGTGATCTCTGCTTCAATGCGCCTGTGCTCCTCTTCGGGTAGTTGCTCGAATTCATCCGGGCCCAGAATCTCTCCGTTCTTCATGGGAGCGAAGACCAGGCCGGTGGGAGTTCGCACGACTGCGATCCCTTTTTCCTGTGCCTTTCGCCGGAGTTCCTCAAAGGCTTTCCCCTGATGTTCCTTAACTTCATCCTCGATGACCTGCTTGCGCGCCCGGTAATCCTCGCCCTCAAAAGCGGTCGGGATAGCCGAACGGAGCTCTTCGATGAGTTGCTCAACGTCTGCGTGAAGCGCGGTTGCCACGCCGGGCGGAAGCTCGATCATGCGGGGTTTCTGAGGTTCGTCGAAGTTGTTGACGTAGCACCAGTCCGGCGGCGTCGGCTCCTGCGACGCTTTTTCTTCGAGATAATGCCGGATAAAGGAGTGCTTGCCGATGCCGGTTGGCCCCAGGCAGAAGAGGTTGTAGCCTTCATGTTCAATCCCGATACCAAACTGCACGGCGGCCACCGCCCGGCTCTGCCCGATGGTCTCTTCCATGGGCGCCAGGTCCTCCGTGGTCTTGAAGCTGAATTGTTCGGGATCACACCGGGTGTACAGCATTTGGGGAGATAAAGCTTTCGGGGAGTCCATCGGCTTTGCCTCTCTGTTCAGCTTAGTTGCCTTTTGACTGCGATGCTACATCGTCTCAATCCGGGTTGTTAGGGCGGGT
Organism: Acidobacteriota bacterium; assembly: GCA_021828225.1. Next base: position 8,479 of record JAKASH010000054.1, read on the forward strand.
GTCACAATGCGGCGTGACCTCAGTCACAGGGCCTAACTCATTGAATCTGCAAATGTAACGCGAAGTGTGGTTTTGTCTCCGTTTCATTGTTCAGTCCCGGCTTGAGGTCTACGTCCGCTGTAGAAGCAGCGGCGCTTTCCTGGCCTCTTTGAAGAGCCAATAGTAATAGCCTATCCATCTCCTTCAGTAGCGGAACAGGGACGCGATCACCGAACCTTCCGGCATCTCGGACGCCGGCAGCGCATAGACCGTTCCCCCGTGCAGGACGGCCTGCACTACGGCAAGATTCACCAGGTTTTCGTCGCCGGGCTTCGCCTCTTCGTGGAGGGAGGCCACGTCGTGCTCGGGATCGTAATTTCCCCAGACCGAGGCGCCGATCGCGACGTAGAGGTAGTAGACTCGCCCGTGGTAAGCGGCGGGCAGAATCTCTTCCAGTCTGCTCGAATTCCGGGACGCGTCGGCGCATTCGGTGTACTGGCGGAGGGCCTGATTCCGGGCCTGATCGTAATGTTTCCGAACGATCTCCCAGGCCTTTGCATGGAGTTCGGCGGCGTTCAGCCGGTCGGGACTGCCCACAATGCCTTCCGGCAGCAGCCCGTCGTAAGTATTGACCTGACGGTAGTGCGCTAGTGTTTCATCCACTCCGGCCAGCACCAGCGGAACTCGATTACTGTCGAGCAGATTACGCAATCCGCGATCGTTGATCCGCAAGTAAAGGAGCATGTCCTCCGGCAGGCCCGGCCTGGCGGTGTGCTGCTGGCGATGGGTCTGATCAACCTGGCTTTCAAGCGCCTCATTGAAGCTTTTGGGAATCGCCTTTGTATCCAGCTCATTAAACGCGAAGCGCGTTCCCTCGAAGAGTCTCACCCGGTTACGGCTGAGCGCCATCAGGTAGAAGCGGTCTTCGGTGGTCCAGAGGGGGAGCAGTGGAGTGATCTCAAAACGGTCGGCAACGGTGACGAATTCCTGGAAGTGCAAAGGCACGCAGAAATACCGGAAATAGCCGGGCGCAAGAAAGAGTGCGAGACCGTCGCTTTGATAACGCCAGAATTCGTATCCCTCAGCAAGAGGCGTTGCAGGCGACAGCAGTTCTCTTATGTTCTTTTTCTGTACGCCCTTTGCCGCTAAGCGCGTCTCTGCTTCGCGGATTAGGTCCTTCAGGCGGATTGGATCCTGCTCGACCTCCCGGCCGGCACGGTGAGTCGGCAGGAAAATCGAGACACAGGGCCGGTCCCGCTTCTGGACCAGGTACCGGAGTTCTTCTTTCGATAGTGTGTCCATAGTGATTCACTCCGTGTTTGGCTGACACCCGCACAACTCATGCTGCAACTCGACCTAGCCGTCCCTTATGACACCCCGGAAAGGGACAACCTCTAACCGTAACCTAGACCCTGGAAGAATCCATCCGCAGTGACGAGGCTCACAGGGCTTGGGATCGTAGCCACGGCAGGTTCGCGGGTTCCGACGTGGAAAAGGCGGGCGGCGCCAAAATCGGTGATGTGGGCAGATTCGACCCCTTCGGGGTCGTTTGGGCACTGGATTGGGAGCTCCGGTTCAGGTGGCGATGCCACCGGCTATTTTCTGGCACCCCTGCGGGGTGAGGGGTTGAGCGGATGGATGGTCGCCACCGGTAGTCGAGCAAGGTTTCCTGTGAGACTCCGTGCGCTTACGGAAAGACGAAGAATTGATACGCGTCCGGGTGAATGGGTCCGTTCCGGCGCCGGCCGAGCCTACGAATTGAACTCAGAGATCAGCTTATAGCCGGATTCCGACATTTCCCAGACGCCGCGCGGTGCGTCACTCTTCAAAAGGCCTGCCTGCACCATGGCATTGTG
>JAKASH010000055.1 GCA_021828225.1 Acidobacteriota bacterium
CATTCCTCGACACCGGTTCGCCAGAGGGCAAGCATTTCTTCGTCCGGCCGTTCGTAACAAAAACGAGCGAACTAAGGCTTGGTTAAAAGGAAGGGCGCCATGCACCCTGCTTGACGCTTACCTTGTATTGGCAGTTCGCTTTTCCACTCCAGGTGCTGGGATTTTGCCTGGCATAGCTTGTCGTGTCCGCGTAAGATGACGGTTTAACTCAGTGAGGTGTGTGTGGCTTTCGGTTGGCTCGACCTTATCGTTGTTATCGCTTATCTTGTGGTTGTAACGTTGCTTGGCGCGCGCTTCGGGAAGCAGCAACGTACTCTGCACGACTACTTCCTGGGAGGGCGCCAGCTTCCCTGGTGGGCCATCGCTCTTTCTGTCGTATCTGCCGAAACCAGCATCCTTACCATTATCAGCACCCCGGGAATAGCTTATACCGGCAACATGGAGTTCCTCCAGCTTATCTTTGGCTACCTGGTCGCCCGTGTCGTGGTTGCATTTGTTCTGATTCCGAAATACTTTGCCGGAGAACTTTATACGGCCTACCAGTTGATCGAGCGTCGTTTTGGCCGTGGACTTAAAGTCTTCACGGCTGGCCTGTTTCTGGGGAGCCGCGCGCTGGCGGAGGGAGTGCGGGTCTTTGCGATCACGATCGTGATCGAAGTCATTTTCAGAACAGGAGTCCTGACGGCCGTACTAATTATCACGGCGCTGACGCTTTTCTACACGTTCAGAGGAGGGTTGACTGCGGTCATCTGGACCGACGTTACACAACTCTCGATCTACATTATTGGAACAGTTATCGCCCTCCTGCTGGCCGTTCGCGCCGTTCCGGGCGGCTGGTCAGAAGTAGCGCATCTGGCTGCCATCGCAGGCGGCAAATTTACAATCTTCAATTTTCACTTTAACTGGCATCAGCCGTATCTATTCTGGTCCGGGCTGATCGGTGGGACTTTTCTGACCAGCGCCAGCCATGGTACGGACCAACTGATTGTGCAGCGACTTCTCGCAGCCAAAAACAAGCGACAGAGCCAGGGCGCCCTGCTGGCAAGCGGATTGCTTATCTTGTTTCAGTTTGCACTTTTCCTGGTAGTGGGGGTGGTCCTGTTCGCTTTTTACCATTTTCATCCGCCTGCCCATCCTTTTGCCCGTCCGGACAAAATCTATCCTACCTTTGTCGTCACGCAATTGCCTGAGGGGCTTGCAGGTTTACTGACCGCAGCGATCATTGCCGCCGCCATGGCGAACCTGAGCGCTGCGTTCAATTCCCTGGCATCCAGTTCGGTTGTGGACTTCTATCGCCCCTTCATCCGTCCCCACGCTGACCAGGAGCACTATCTCCTGGTATCACGTGGCCTGACCCTCTTCTGGGGAGTTGTGTTAACAGTCATTGCGGTCGTCGCTCAATATCTCCACGAAGGCGTGCTGGTACTTGCGCTGACCATAGCATCTATTCCGTACGGCGCCATGCTAGGAATTTTCCTCCTGGGGATTCTGACCAAACGAGCTAACTCCCGGGGAGCCCTGACGGGAGCTGTGTTTGGTTTGACGGTCCTAATATTCATCGTCGTGGGGAAAGCTCTTGGAGTTTTCCATATCGCCTGGACGTGGTACGTCGTCATCGGAACGCTGGTCACTTTCTTTGTGGGTTGGCTCGCCAGCAAAAGTCCTGTCACCTCTAACACATTACAATAGGGGGCCAAAAGCCGTGCCTGACCAAGATCCCATCTTGACGAACTGCGGGCTCTGCCATTACGCTCATAGCAACATGTTCGAACAGCGACCCAACTCACATGCTACATGGTGGAAGAACCCATGCAGAGGTTGTCTTCATTAAGAATCATGCAGGGCACCGAATGCCACGCGCCCCGATGAAACTCCGCTCGCGGCACTGTGTGAAAAAATAAAACCGGAAGGTTTCTATGAGATTTCGACTTCGTCGTTCGTCGTTTATCGCGGTCATACTTGCCGCCATCATCGCCTACGGCTACTTCTTGAAATCTGAACATCAAGGCTCCGCGACGGACCCGTCCACAAGACCTGTTTCAATTTCAGGCTCGACATCCATCCAAGGCCCTTATTTCTCCGATCGTGACCGCATTGCCGACAGAATCATCGCTGCCATCAATCGCACACGGCAAACCCTGGACGTAGCCATCTATAGCATTACGCAGCCTGATATCGCTGCTGCAATAGAGGCAGCTCACCGACGAGGAGTACGGGTTCGGATCGTCAGCGACGAAGGACAATCTCGCGACCGGCATTCCGAGGTTTACTATCTCAGGTCCAGAGGAATCCCAATACGTTTGAGTGGTGGATTCAGAGGACAGCGTTCTCTTATGCACAACAAGTTCGCAATTCTTGACGGAAATCTTGTTGAAACAGGCAGCTTCAATTGGACGATAAGTGCCAACAGTTACAATTTCGAAAATGCAATCTTTATCGCCGACCCCGAAGTTGCCGCACGATACGAAAGAGAATTCGATCACATCTGGGCGCAGGCCCGGTGATCCAGCCGAATGACGTCACCCGGTACGCTGCAGGCAAGTGCCAGGCATTATGTTTTTTTCTTCAGAGCCGGTAGGATGTACTTGGTAATCAGAGATTCATATTCCTGACGAGCCTGATCCGTAATTGGGGCAGGAGCAAGCGGACCATTGCTTGTTGCCTTCAAATAGAGGTCGCCGGTCTCTCCGAGCGGACCCGGGTCGATCTTTTCAAATTCTGCGTCGTCAGACTCCCCAAACTGGAAGATTTGCTTGGCATTGTAGGTCTTCATCTGAGCTGGGGTCAGCTTACCCACACTGCGCACGTAAATGCGGAACCGCCCAAAATACCGGTTCTTGTCATAGTCAATGCGGAGAACGCGCTGAAGCTGAACCTTCGGATTCTGAGGGTCTGCATGAATATTGGCAAGCAGATAAAAATTACTAAGCTTGCCCCCATAAGAGTTATCCAGCACTTGATAGAGGACGTAAGTGGGGTCATCAGGATTGACGGGTGCATTTTTGCGCTTTGCCCATGCAGATGGTACGGCAAGAAGAAGCAGACCTATGGCTGCCAGGAAGACAACCGAACCCTTCACCTTTTTCACTCTACCCTCCCGCGTCCGGCTGGTCATGTGTGAAATCCTATGCGGACGGCTTCGAAGCAGGCAGAAAGCATACCACTGTTTCTCGTACGGTCAAAACCCGCATCACAGCCACAAAGGAAATTTCGCACTTTCCCTCGCTACTGATAAAGCAGGTACTTTGCGCGCAGCTTGCGAAACTTCGTGAGCGGCCTTTGCCAGAGGTATTCAATGCGCTTCGGGTCAACATTATTCCTGATATCATCGAGAACCCATCGGGCTCCAATGAGACGCAACGTCTTGTCCAGCTCAAAATTCCTGGGAAAAAGTTGATACAGCGCCGAAGCGAGTTCGACTCCTAATTCCGGCGGGTCAAACGCCTGGCGATCCACAAGAAAGATTTGAACGCCGTGGCACACTTCTCCGGTGTAAATGCTGCTTCGGGGCGTGAAGTCCGTTGGCAAGAACCGAACCCCCTGAATGTCGCGTGAATTCAAATAAGTCGCAAGATGTTTCCCATTGATCCAAGGGGCTCCCAGCAACTCAAACGGAGTATCAGTGCCGCGGCCGACGCTGACATTCGATCCCTCAACCATTGCGACCCCTGGATAAAGGATCTCTTCTGTCAGCGACCGCAGGTTCGGTGACGGATCCCTCCATTGGAGTCCTGTTTCATCATACCAGTCGGTTCGTTGCCATCCCTGCATCTTGATTACATGCAGGTTGACACCGAGATGCTCTTGATCGTTGTACATCTCGGCCAACTCTCCTACCGTCATTCCGTATCGAATGGGCAGGGGAAAGTAACCAACAAACGATCGTAAGTCTGAATCGAGAATTGGACCCTGGACGATTGAGCCGCCAAGGGGATCGGGGCGGTCCAGAACATAGAATGAAAGGTGGTTCTTGGAGGCCGCTTCCATGGCATAACCCAGCGTTGTAATAAAAGTATAAAACCGGACACCGGCAGCCTGAATGTCAAAGACCAGTCCATTCAACCCCTCGAGCATCTGGCTGGTGGGTCGCCTGTATTTCCCATATAGGCTGTAGATGGGCAAGCCGGTTGTCGGATCTGTCGAAGATGCCACATTCGAATCCGCTTTGCCCCAAAGGCCATGCTCCGGGCTGAATATCGCCTTGAGCTGTACACCGGGCGCATGGTCAAGCACGTCAATGTCCCGCCGCCCCTCGGAATCCACTCCTGTCTCATTTGTAATAAGTCCGATGCGAAGTCCCTTCAGCGGAGCAAAGTGTTCTTGTTCCAGAACATCAATCCCTGTTCGCACATTCCCGTTTCTCAATCCGCTGACTCTGTAACTGCGCATCAGTTCGTAGTACCCGGTAAGAGATTTATGTGAGTTTAGGATTTCCTGATCGGAGACCGGTCCGAGAGCGGCGGCCACGGCAGTTTCTATCCTCGATCGAAGACCAATCACGTCGCCCGTTCCATTTGGGTACAAACGGCTCGCCAGGAAAATGATGTACGTATGCGTTACGGGATCAATCCAGAGTGAGGGCCCAGTATAGCCAGTGTGCCCAAAAGATCCCACCGGAAAGAGCGCGCCGCGGTTCGAAGAAAATGGTGAAGCAATGTCCCATCCGAGCCCGCGAACAGCCATCTTGTCGGGCGGCGATTGCGGTGTCGTCATTTTTTCCACGGTCAGGGGATTCAGGATGCGAACGCCATGGTAGATTCCGCCATTCAGCAGCATTTGGCAGAAAATCGACAGGTCGCTGGCGTCCGAGAATAGCCCGGCATGGCCCGCCACACCGCCCATGCGTCTCGCGGTAGGATCGTCAACGACGCCCCACAGGATGGGCCCCGTAGTTCCGAACTCATGCTGGGTAGGAGCAATGCGATACCGCAAGGAGGCCGGAGGAAGAAACATCGTGTCTTTCATCCCTAATGGCTTAAAGATGTGTCGCTCACAATACACGTTGAGTGGCTCGCCGGTAATTCGTCGCACCAACTCACCCAGAGTCTCATAGTTGATGTCGCTGTACAGAAACCGCGTCCCTGGCGGCAGGATGGGACTGGTATCGACGATCATCTTCATCGCGGTATCGTACCCTGACCAGGGATAGCTCAAGTCCAGATCGGGCGGCAGGCCGGAATAGTGGGTCATCAGTTCGCGCACCGTGATGTCCTGTTTCCCGTTTTCCGCGAATGCCGGCCAGTAATCCGAGACAGGGGCGTCCAGGCGAATCTTGCCTTCCTGGAAAAGCTGCATGATTGCGGTCGTTGTCGCCACAATTTTGGTGCAGGACGCCATGTCGAAAATCGTATTTATCTGCATCGGCGACTTCCTGCGACCCAGGCGACGATAACCGATGGCAAGACGGTAAACTACTCTCCCGTCATGGCCAACGACAACCACTGCACCGGGCAACTTGCCCTGCTGGATGGATTCTTCAATTACTCCCGGCAGCTGCCTGAGCCGGGCTGCGATTGCGGCAGAGCCTTTGTCAGAAACAGGGCGTTGACCGTTGGCAGCCTTAATTACAGGGCTAACCAAGCTTACAATCATGAAAAGAAACAATGCATTGAAAGGTCGCATCATATATGAGAAGTTCCCTCCTAATTCATTTGTGGCAAGTGAGCATTTTGCTATACACTCGGGTGTTTATGCCAACTAAAGTTTGAATTGGGCGGGGAAAGCCTATTTGCCGGGTAAAACATGAAATTGAAATTTCCTGACTGGATAGCGGTTGTGACCAACTCTTTCTTCAATTTGGCAATCCGGCTTTACTTCCACAAGAGGGCCAGCGGAAGCCCCAACGGATTCCTCGTCTCAGGCCGCAAGGTGACTTGGTGGCTGGCAGGCACATCGATGGTCGCAACGACGTTTGCGGCTGACACACGGCACTTGACCATGACCGTAGCCCTGCTGCGGGTCATGGTTTTCCATTGCGGAGTACCCCTCTAGGGGTCGAAGCAGATCGTGTTTCCTAAGCAACTTCTGACCGAGTTAGTCGTTACGAATGAGGTGTAGCTAATAACAACATTCCCTACAGAGCGTGAACCGGAAAATAAGCTGACAGAATTCTGCCGGAAGGTAAGGGCCGACGCCAAAGATTGGAAACATATAGATGAGAATGTGCCGGACATCCCTCCTGTTCATGACAATTGGTATAATTGATTGGAGCGGAACCTCGGATGTGTGATGCTCTATATGGTGTTGTTTGGGATGGGTAAGCCATTCCTGGCTCATCCGGCGATGGGCTGGACTTTATTTTAGTAATTGCGGGAATTGGGATCTACGGGGACCTTTCTCCCCGCTGATGGGAAGTCTTCATCGGCTAGCAGCTTGAAACAGATTAGCAACCTGCGAAGATTGGAATTGACCTGACTCTCTCTTAGCGTCCGAGAAGCAAGCTAAGCACCCGGACGGCTCCGGATCACGTGAAATGGAAAACCAACCGCCAGAACGCATCACAGAAAGACGAAACCCCGCGGCAGCTTCTCTCGATACACGGTCCACGCGGGAAATTCTTACCCTTATGAATCGCGAAGACCAGAAGGTTGCAGTTGCGGTCAAGAGGGCTATTCCACAGATTGCTCGCGCTGTTGACCTCGCAGTAGATGCGCTGGCCAAGGGCGGACGCCTGATTTATCTGGGTGCAGGAACCAGTGGCCGCCTTGGAGTTCTTGACGCGGCTGAATGTCGCCCCACGTTCGGCACCGATAGAGTATCGGCTGTTCTGGCCGGTGGACCGAAAGCAATGTTCAAGGCGGGTGAAGGCGTTGAGGACAAACGCGCCAGTGCGCGACGTGATCTTCAACGCGTCGGCCTCAATGAGAAGGACGTTCTGGTAGGACTTGCTGCAAGTGGCAGGACGCCGTATACGCTTGAGGGATTGCGCTACGCCAAACGCCTGGGTGCCGGAACCGTTGGCGTGACGGCTAATCCCGATGCGCCCATGCGGGGCCTTCCGGACGTCGAAATCGTGGTCAACGTCGGTCCCGAGATCATTGCGGGCTCAACCCGGCTGAAAGCAGGAACCGCTGAAAAACTGATCCTGAACATGCTATCCACGGCGACCATGGTCAGGTTAGGGCGGGTTTTCTCTGGATTGATGGTCCACATGGAAATGAAGAATGAAAAGCTCCGCGATCGCGGCCGTTCAATTTTAGTTAAAGCCACAGGGGTTGATCTTGAATCTGCCGACCGTGCGCTTTCTGCTTCTGGAATGAATCTTCCTGCTGCCATTTTAATGATCTGGAGAAATATCCCGAAAGAGGATGCCTTTCGAATCCTCAAGCAAGAGCCAAACACAGCACTTGCGCTTCGCGAAGCGCGTGCCCATCACCTCGGTCAAAGGAAGCATTCCCGGCGCGGACTCAGACAATCCTCTCGGGGGGAGTCATGAAAGCTGTTAAAGCTATTATTGCGGGCACTGTTTATACGCCGGCTGAAGAAATGCACGATGCAGTAATCTTGATTGAGGGTCATCGCATTGCGAAGGTCGGTCATCGTAATCAAGTGAAAATTCCCCCCGGTGCGACGGTCGTTGACAATCAAGACCGCATCGTTGTCCCAGGCTTCATCGACGTTCATATTCATGGCGCCGTCGGTTACGATCTGATGGAAGCTACTCCCGAAGCTGCAGCGGCCGTGGGGAAGTATCTGGCTCGACACGGAACAACTTCCTATGCCGCCACCACGGTGGCAGCCAGCCTTGAAAGGACCCTGAATGCAGCCAGGGGGCTAAGTCAAATCATTCGGACGTCAAGCAGTTCCCACGTCGTTCCTGACAAGATTACTGGGGCACAGCCGGTGTGCATTCACTTTGAAGGACCTTTCCTGAATGTCAAAAAGCGAGGCGCGCACCCTGCATCGCAAATTCAGAAGCCTTCAACCGAATTGCTGGCCAAATTCCTTGACGCCGCGTCCGGCACGGCGCGTATCCTGACCCTGGCGCCGGAGCTCGAAGGTGCGCTCACCGTTTTAGAGTATGCTCGGAATAAAGGACTGAAAGTGGGCATTGGGCACTCCAACGCAACCTATGAGCAAGCCCAAAGCGCCATCGACGCCGGAGCAACCCATGCGGTTCACTGCTTTAACGCCATGCGTCCTTTCATGCATCGCGACACAGGGATCGTCGGAGCCGTCCTTACTGACAACCGGGTTAGCGCGGAGTTGATCTGCGACGGGATTCATGTGGAGCCCACCGCCATCCGCCTGCTTGTAAGATCAAAAGGAGTCGACCGATTGGTTTTGGTCAGTGATAGTGTGAGTGGGGCAGGAATGCCGGACGGTAACTATCGTCTGGGCAACTTTACAGTGCATGTTGCTGGAGGTGTGTGCCGGACCGTCGAGGGCAACCTGGCGGGAAGTACGATCACGCTCGACGCCGCCTTGCGCAACCTCTCCGCCTACACAGGCCTGAGTTACAAGCAGTGCCTACCCTGCGTTACGGCCAATCCTGCCAGGATTCTTGGCCTCGAAAAACAGAAAGGCGTCATTGCTCCCCGAGCCGACGCTGACTTGGCGATCCTTGACCAGGGATTTTATGTGACCCAAACGTACGTCCAAGGCCGGCCCGTTCTTTAGACTTGAACGGTCTTGAGTCCCCAGCGATGCGACTATGGATAAATTCTTAATTACAGGTGGGTGCCCCCTTGAGGGTCGCGTAACCATTAGCGGCGCCAAGAATGCCGCTCTCCCGGCCATGGCAGCTGCTCTTTTGACGCCGGAGCGGGTTGTCCTGCGTAACGTACCGCGAGTGCGAGATATCGGGACAATGCGCAGTCTGCTCGATGAACTGGGCGTCGATTCGTCCGTTACACACGAGGAATCCGGCAATCGACTTGAAATAGAAACACCCAAGCTGCTGAATCCTATGGCGCCCTACGAACTTGTAAAGCAGATGCGCGCCTCAATCCTGGTTCTGGGACCGCTGGTAGCACGATTCGGACATGCCCGCGTCTCTTTGCCGGGCGGGTGTGCCATCGGGGCACGCCCCGTTAACCTTCACATTAAGGGGCTTGAAAAACTGGGCGCCTCCATTCAAATTGAACACGGCTACATCGAGGCACGGGCGGAGAGACTCAAAGGCGCTGTTTTCACATTCGATGTCGTTTCTGTAACCGGAACGGAGAACTTGATGATGGCCGCTGTGCTTGCTGAAGGCGAAACAGTACTGGAAAATGCAGCACGGGAGCCGGAGATCACTAACCTTGCTGAATTATTGATTAGGATGGGGGCAAGAATCGAAGGAGCCGGAAGCGATACGATTCGCATTCACGGAGTGAGCCAATTGCACGGCACTGACCACACCATTATTCCTGACCGTATTGAGGCCGGAACCTTTCTGGTTGCTGCCGTCATTACCGGAGGCCACCTTGTGCTTGACCATGTGAATCCTCTGCACCTTACAGCCATCACTAACAAGCTCTCCGAGGCAGGGGCACGAATTCGCGAAGTCGGACCATGCGAATTAGAGGCCTTGGCTGGAGAAAGCATCCGATCGATTGACGTTACAACGAAAGAATATCCGGGCTTCGCGACCGACATGCAGGCTCAATATATGGCCCTGATGACCCAGGCGAAGGGTTCTGCCGTAATCACTGAAACAATCTTCGAGAATCGCTTCTTGCATGCCTTGGAATTGATGCGCATGGGGGCCGATATCGTGGTAGATGGCCGCCGAGCAGTGGTGCGCGGCAAGACGCCTTTGAGTGGAGCGAAGGTGCAAGCCTCCGACTTGCGCGCCAGCGCGTCCCTGGTCCTCGCTGGGCTTACCGCACAGGGTGAAACACTGATCGATCGCGTTTACCACATCGATCGTGGCTATGAGCGAATTGAGGAAAAATTGATCCGGCTTGGCGCTACAATCCAACGCGTTTATGAATAGCCTACTGAATTACGCCTCGCATTGAACCATATCCACAGATCTTCAGTGGACTCAAGCGGCCGATGCTTCTCACTCTCTCAAAATAAGGGAAGGTTGGATCAACTCGTGCGATAAAACACTACCCGCAGAACCCTGGAATCAGCTTACGGGTACTAGGTACTAAAACTAATATGCAGGAAGGCACATTGCTCTGCCACACAAAAAACGGGCGACAGCTGTTAGCAGCCATCGCCCGCCTTTCTTGCATTTAACCTTTGCCTGCTCTCAGATTACGGGCAGGTATAACCAGCCGGCGGTACGTATGGACTCGGCGTCGCGGGATTCTCAGTTG
>JAKASH010000056.1 GCA_021828225.1 Acidobacteriota bacterium
AGCATGAACGAAACGCCTCACGTACAACACCGCTGGCAGTTCTGTTCGCGCTGTAATGGCTTGATGTTTGATTATTACGCGTCGTCGGACGGACACTTCGGCCTGGCGGACCTTTCCGGAAGCAAGGAGGTTGAAGGGCTGCCTGCGCGCCGTGAAGTACAATGCCTGACGTGCGGCGCGCGCTACCGCCTGCTTGACCGTCTGGATGCCATGGGGCAGGCTGTGAACCGGATCTGATCGACCGCCCTGCGCGTTTGGTTGGATTTTTCATTGAAATGGCAGAACTTCTACTGACACCGGAAACTCTTGGCGCCTACCTCGTCGAGCGCGGCCTGGCCAGCGATCCGGCGGCGCTGACCATTCGGGAGCTCGGCGGAGGCGTTTCCAATATGGTTTCGCTGATCGAGGGGCCCGGCATTCGCTGGGTAGCGAAGCAATCGCTTGGCAAGCTCCGCGTGAAGGACGATTGGCGGTCGAGCCGCGAGCGCGTGTTCCGCGAGGCGGGCGTCATCCAGGCGCTCGGCTCCATCCTTGATGGTGCGGTGCCCCAGGTGATCTGCGTGGACCGCGCAAACTTTCTGTATGTAATGACCGCCGCGCCGGAGGGCTCGGCGGTGTGGAAGGAATCGCTGCTTGATGGCCAGGTCAGAATCGAGATCGCGGAGGCGGCGGGCCAGTTGCTGGCGACGATGATCAAGGCCAGCCAGCAGGAGCCGGCATTCAAAGAACAGTTCGCCGACCGGACTGTGTTTGACGAGCTCAGAATCGATCCTTATTACCGGACGACGGCTGCGCGGCATCCGGATGTCCGTGAGCGGCTGGAGCGCCTGATCGCAGATTCCTGGGAAATTCGGACCTCGTTGGTCCACGGCGACTACAGCCCGAAGAACATGCTGGTGCGAGGTGATGACATCCTGCTGATCGACTTCGAAGTGGTTCACTGGGGCGATCCGTCGTTTGATTCCGCTTTCCTCTTGAATCACCTGATGCTGAAGTCCTTCCATCAGCCGCGGTACGCGGGACTTTATTTCCAGGCGGCGCGTACGTTCTGGCAGGCTCTGACCTGCGGCCTCGACGGAGTTACGACGGTGAATTTTGAGGGGATGACGGTGCGCCATCTCGGCGGCCTGATGCTGGCGCGCATCGACGGCAAATCGCCGGTCGAGTATATCCGCGATGAGGTAACGAAGTCGCCTGTGCGGCGCACCGCAAAGTGCATTCTTCATCAGCAACCGGCTTCTATGGAAGAAACGCTGGAGGTGGTTCAGCGGCAGGTAGCAGCACAATAATTAGATTGGGAATTCAGGAGTCGACATGGCAAGAATCGGCACAATTCATGCGCGTGAAGTTCTGGACTCGCGAGGCAATCCAACGCTCGAAGTCCAGGTCGTCCTCGAAGACGGCTCGGCAGGGATCGCGATTGTCCCCTCCGGCGCCTCAACGGGAGAGCACGAGGCGGCCGAGCTCCGCGACGGAGATATTAACCGTTACCACGGGGCGGGAGTGATCAAGGCGATTCGCAACGTCGAGTGGGAGATTGCCCCTGCCCTGGTTGGCACCGAGGCGCCTGATCAAACTCTGGTGGACGACACGTTGATCCAGCTCGACAGAACTGAGAACAAGCGGCGGCTGGGGGCGAATGCGATCTTGGGGGTTTCGCTGGCTTCGGCTCGCGCGGCGGCCGCTTCCGCCCGGTTGCCGCTTTACCGCTACCTTGGAGGAGCAGTGGCGAATGCAGTGCCTGTTCCCATGGTGAACATGATGAGCGGGGGGATCCACGGCGGCGGGAATATCGACTTTCAGGACTTTATGCTGGTTCCGCTGCGCGCCGCGACTTACTCCGAGGCGCTTGCGGACGTTAACGCGGTCTATCGTGCGATCAAGGAGGTTCTGGTGGCGCGGGGCGTTTATCGCGCAGGAGTTGCCGATGAGGGCGGATACGCGCCGGCGCTTAAGAGCAACGAGGCTGGCTTTGAAGCCTTGGTTGAAGCCATGGAACGCGCCGGTCTCGAGCCCGGCAGGGATGCCGCCATCGCGGTGGACGTGGCCGCGAGCCACTTTTACGAGCGCGGGAATTATTGTCTCCGTCTTGAGGACGAAGAACTGAGCACGGATGAGATGATCGACAGGCTGGCGAACTGGGTCGATCGCTACCCGATCGTCTCCATAGAAGATGGCCTCGATGAGGAAGATTGGGAAGGTTGGAAGATGCTGACAGACCGCCTCGGCGAGCGCTGCCAGTTGATCGGTGACGACCTTTTTGTGACCCACCTTAGCCGGCTGGAGAGAGGGGTTGATGAAGGAGCCGCCAACGCCGTTTTGGTGAAGATCAATCAGATCGGAACCTTGACCGAAGCGATCGAAGTGGCCACCGTGGCGCGCCGCAAAGGTTATCAGCCGGTCATCAGCGCGCGGTCCGGGGAAACCGAAGACGATTTCATCGCCGACCTCGCCGTGGCCACCGGAGCGCCTTTGATCAAGATCGGGGCCATCACGCGGTCCGAACGCCTTGCCAAATACAACCGGCTGAAGCGAATCGAGCAGGAACTGGGTTCCTATGCTTCGTATGGCGGCGCGGAAGTCTTTGCCAGCCTTCTTGAGGCGAACGCTGGTTAATGGCACTATAGAAGTAAAGAGAGCCTGGAATGGAAAGTCACGGATTCAAGGCACAGAGAAGAAGGTTTGCCGGGCTGTTGATTGTCGCTGTGATGGCGATGTCGCCGGTGCTCCTTTACGCCATTGAAGGGCTGAACTTCAAGCCCGGTTTTAATCTCTTTTCACCAGCGCAGGATGTTGAAGTCGGCCAGAAGGCCTCGCGTGAAGTCAATGGCCAGCTTCAACTGGTCCGCGATTCTCAGGTGGCCGGATATGTGAACCAGCTTGGGAAGCGGCTGGCGCAATTTGCCCCCAATCAGCCGCGCGGGGTGAAATATGACTGGACTTTCCATGTGGTGAACAGTTCGGACATTAATGCCTTTGCGCTGCCCGGAGGTTTCATTTACGTCAACCGGGGCGCGATTGAAGCCGCTCAGGATGAAGCGCAGATTGCGGGAGTCATTGCTCACGAAGAGGGCCACGTGGTGATGCGCCACGGCACTCACCAGGCGTCTCAGATCATGCTGGCGCAGGCGCCGCTTTCCATCCTGGCAGGACTGCTCGGCCAAAGTTCGAGCCTTGGAAGCCAGATGGCGCAGCTCGGGATCGCCTTTGGCGTGAACTCGATCCTCCTGCGCAATTCGCGGGCGGCCGAAGCTCAGGCTGACCAGGTGGGGACTTACATCCTCTACCATGCCGGGTACGATCCGTATGCTATGGCGCAGTTCTTCGCGATCATTGAGAAGAAATACCCGCAACAGACGATCCAGTTCTTTTCCGATCATCCCAATCCCGGGAATCGGATCAAGAACGTCGATCAGGAAATTCCTTTGCTGGGTCCAAAGAAGGGCTGGAAGACCGATAGTCCTGAATTTGAAGCGGTGAAGACAAGACTCCAGAACATGCCTCCGCCCAAGCCTGCGCCTAAGAAGTAGCGGAAGGAAATGCAGCAAGCTGTAAGGAATGACACAATGCAATCACGCCCTGAAAAACTGGAGTGTCGTAAATGATGACGGCTTCTACTCAAACCCGGATCAATTTCCTCCACGGTCCTGCGAAGAGGCCCGAATGGGCGCGAATGATCCGTTTAGGTGGCGACCGCGTTGCCGTGCTTTTTGAAGAACTGCGGAAATCCGTCCGCAAGGTGGACGGGATTGTCGAGCGGCTGCATTATTCGGGAAGGGAAGCGGGCTGGCTGGTGCAATACGGCGTGGGCGGCGTGGAACTGCTGACCACGCGGATTTCTCCGGGTTTGCTGGAGGTGGACATTCCGCTCAGCCCTTCAGACAGTGAGAGCCTTCTCAGAATGCGAAGTCTGAGCGCGACAATCAAGGATGCGATCCATGCCAGCGCAAGCCAGGTGGCCTCGAACTCAATAAGGTTGCCGGTGACGAACCGCCGCGGCGTGCATTCGGTCGCAAGCCTTGTGATGGCCAAAAGCAGGCTGGTTGCAAAGGCAGCGAGGCCAGTTCATTGAGGCGGCCTGGTTTGAGTCGTCAGCGGGCAAGGCGGCGGAGTATAAGGCGGGAAGCAGCTTGCACCGCAAGACGCGGCGCGACTGCTAACGCGGAAAGTGAGGTGTTGTGACATGATTTATCAGGTCAAGACCAGAAAGAAGCTTACGGATGTTGCGCGGGATCTGGAAGCCGCTGCTCAGCGGCACAAGTTCGGAATCATGGGCGTACACGATTTGAAGGCGAAAATGCAGGAAAAGGGAGTCGAGTTCGATCGCGATTGCCTGATTTTTGAGGTCTGCAACCCGCAGCAGGCAAAGAAAGTGCTGGAGAAGAACGCGGAAATCTCCACGGCGCTTCCTTGCCGTATTTCAGTCTACAGCGAAGGGGATGACGTCGTGCTGGCAACGCTGAAGCCCACGGCAATGCTTGAGCTGTTCGGTGCCGCAGGCCTGGAGACGGTGGCCAGGGAGGTTGAGGAGACGATATTCAGCATCATGCAGGAAGCGGCGAAGTGACGGCGGAAATCCGGCAGGCACAGGAAGGAACCGGGTGCAGAAACAGTGGATTCGAGTCTCTCATTTGGTTCGTGTTGTGTCGTTATCGCCGTGGGCTTCTGGGATGACCAGGCAAGCAACGGGCCCCCTCTGCTGAGGTGTTCTAACAATGGCTTCGAGTCGCGTATTGTGCTAAGATTTCGAGGGAGAAAATAGAAAAACTTTATAGCACGCTGCCAGATGTGGTTATGATACTCCCCCGCAGGCGGCTGCTGCGCAGAGGAAGAAAAAAGATATGTCGGGCCACTCAAAATGGGCAACGATTAAGCACAAGAAGGGCGTGGCGGATGCCCGGAGGGGCAAGCTCTTTACCAAGCTTATCAAGGAGATCACGGTCGCGGCGCGCATCAGCGGAGGCGATCCGGACTCGAACCCGCGCCTGCGGGCTGCTATTACCGAGGCCAAAGCCGAGAATATGCCGGCGGATAACATCAAGCGGGCCATTCAGCGAGGCACGGGGGAACTGCCCGGGACTCAGTATGAGGAAATTGTCTACGAAGGATATGGGCCAAGCGGCGTCGCGCTGATGCTGGAGATCACCACGGACAATCGCAACCGAACGCTCGCGGACATTCGGCACATCTTATCAAAGCACGGCGGGAACCTCGGTGAAACAGGTTGTGTAACCTGGATGTTTAACAAGCGCGGTTACATCGTGGTTGAGAAAGCCAAGGCCAGCGAAGAAGCCCTGCTCGAATTGATTACCGAGGCCGGGGCGGAAGATATGAGGGAAGACGGCGATAACTGGGAGATTTATTCCACCCTGGAGAATTTTCAGAAGGTCGTTGATGCCCTCAACAAGGCGGGAATTACTCCGGCCGTGGCTGAGCTTTCGATGATTCCTCAGACTTATGTGAAGCTTTCCGGGAAGCCGGCGGACCAGTTGTTGCGGCTTATGGACGAACTTGAAGAACACGATGACGTCCAGAATGTGTACGCCAACTTTGATATCGAAGCTGCCGAACTGCAATCGCTGGCTCAGCAGAGAGGCTAGGATTGCGGTCAGGGATCGCGGGTTGACGATGGCGCCCGGATTTTTGTGAGCACGCCGAGGAGAAGGGTTTGCCGCAGGTCGAACAGTTGGGAAATGCATCAAGCGGAGGCGAGTGGGTTGTCGAAGGCTTGCGCCGGGGTTTTTCACCGGGGCAGTGGCAATCGTAATTATGGGCCAGGGCTCGATCGAATCTTATCGGAACGTCAGGGTTCACAAGCATACCTTTTGCTTAGCAGTTTGCCTTCTTGCGCTGGGGATTTCCATTCCCGCACTTTCCGGGCAGCAGGCGAACAACACGGCCAGCATAACCTATACCAAAGCAATGAAGGGTAGCGTGCCGGAGTACACCTCGATTACAGTGGATCGTAATGGCGTCGGCACTTATCAGGGCCGGCGGCTCAATTCATCTCCTGACCCGCGCCCCCTGAAGCTGTCCGCAGCCACAACGGAGGAGTTGTTCCAGGTGGCGGCCTCTCTTGACGACTTTCATTCGATCACGCTCGAAAGCAACAAGCGTGTGGCCAATCTGGGGCAGAAAACCTTCATCTATCGCCACGACGGCCGGGAAAGCAAGGTGGAATTCAACTACACACAGAACAAGCGCGCGCAGGAGCTTTTGACCCTGTTTGAAGGTATCGCGAGTGTCGAACAGCACATCACCACACTGGAATACTCTTCCCGCTATGATGTTCTTGGCTTGCCCTCGGCGCTTACGCATGTTCAGATCGACCTCGACAACCATGCCCTCGTTGATCCCCAGCTTATGGTGCCGATCTTGAAGAAGATCGCGGGCGATTCCCAGTATCTTCACATTGCCCAGTTGCGCGCCGAAAACATCCTTCGGCGTATTCAGGGCTCCCGGAATCCGCGAAAATCAGAACATCATATCTTTTAGTTCTGTCCGGAAAGCTTTCCAGAATTTTGATCGTAACCTTCGACGGTCTGATGTATCATAGTGTCGTCTCCTGTATGCCGACAAAGGAGGTGTACCATGAGAAGTGATCGGTCGCCCAAGGGATACAGGCTGCTTGTTCTGCTCATTGTCGCACTCATAGCACCAGCTTTGAATTCCGTTCCTTCAGCAGCTCAGTCCTATTCGCAAGCGCGTATTATTCGTCTCAGCTTTGTGGAAGGCACTGTAACGCTGCAGCGTCCCGGCGTTGACCAGTGGGCGAAAGCCTTCATTAATACCCCGATCCAGCAAGGTTTCAAGCTGGCCACGGCCGCCAATAGCTTCGCGGAAGTCGAATTTGAAAATGGTTCCACGGCACGGCTGGGGCAGCTCAGCGAGCTCGATTTTACCAACCTTTCCCTATCCTCTGACGGCAACAAGATTAACCATATGACCCTCACGCAGGGTTACGCTACGTTCACCGTCATGCCTGCACGGGGCGATGTCTACGTGGTTCACGCTGCCGGCTCGACCTATACGGCTGCTGACAAGACGATGTTTCGCGTCGACTTGCAGCAGGCTAGCCAGCGCGTGGAAGTTTTCAAGGGTAAGGTTGAGGCCCAGAGCCCTTACGGGAATGGGATTGTCGCAAAGAATCAGGAGCTTCAACTGGTTCCCAGCAGTACAGATCGATTCCAGATTACTGACGGTATTACCCAGGACGCCTGGGATCGGTGGGTGGACAAGCGCCAGCAGACCGAAACTCTTGCGAGCAACCGGGGCGGGGTGAACAATGCCAACTGGGCCGCAGGAGGTTCGCTCTACGGCTGGAGTGATCTTGCTTATTATGGCGCTTGGAACGATCTGCCCGGGTACGGAAGTTGCTGGGCTCCTTCTATGGGCGCCGGCTGGTCTCCCTATTCGATCGGACGCTGGGCCTGGTACCCCGGTTTTGGGTACACGTGGATCTCGGCGCTTCCCTGGGGGTGGCTGCCTTTCCATTACGGTAACTGGATTAATCCGGCGGGTTATGGCTGGTGCTGGCAACCCGGCGGATTTTCGAACTGGTCGCCGGGGATGGTGACTTGGTATGAGGGACCGGGCTGGATTGGCTGGGCTCCCAGAACAACCCCTGGCATTTCCACCACGCAACCGGGTTGCCGAGTCGGCCAGGCCTGCGCTACTGCGGTCAGCCTCAACACGTTCCAGCGCGGCCGGCCGATATCGCCGAATGATGTCGTAAGAGTTGATCCTTTTCGAGGGCGTTTAGTCACTTCTCCGAGCGTTCCTCTCACGAGGGACCTGAGATTGCCCGGTCCTGTAGTCGCGGGCAGTCCGTTAACTTCGGCGATGCGCGAGACTGGAGGCTCAGGCGCTACCCGCCTTGCGACCTCCCCAAGTGCCACCCGTATGCATATGCGGCGTGTCTTCGCGGCGCCAACCAGAGTTTTTGCGACGAGCACTATCCGCGGAGCCTGGGATGTGCAGCCCCATGCAGCGAGCGCCTTTATCCCGCAGATTCATCACTTTATGAACGGCTCGCGCCCAGCAACGCAATTGCTCCAAACCAACACCTCGAATCCCCGTGGCGCTGTTGCCGGTCGACCAGGGGTGATTGCGGGAAGTCCCTCGGGCCGGGCAACGAACTCATTCCGTGGCCGTCCCCCAGTGAACAACGACATGTTGCTGCCCGCCCGGTCAACGGTCAGACAGCCCATGTCGCGTTCGGTAAGCAACCCTGCCGGTCTGACCTCAATCCCTATCTCATCTTTGGGAGTCCGCGGGGGTGCGATGCACCGCGCGCCTTCTCTCGTGCCATCCGCCCAGCCTGCCGCGAGTGCAGTTAGAATGCCGTCGTTCCCGCAGCAGCGGATGCCGAATTTTAACCAGAACAAATTTCCAGCAAACAATCGATCGATGGGGAACTCTCGCAATGCGCAGTCGCGCCAGCAGATGGAGATGAACCGGCGCTCCGGCATGTCGCAACAGCGTGTTCAACGAGCCCCGGCTTCTCGGCCTTCATCAGGTGGATTTGGCGGGGGCGGGATGATGAACCGGTCTTCCGGGCAAATGGGCGGCGGAATGAGGAGTAGTAGCCCGGGCGGCATGGGCGGTGGAATGAGGAGCGCTGCGCCAGGTGGCATGGGCGGCGGAATGAGGGGAGGCGGGGGCGGTGCGCATGGCCCGCATCATTAATTGATTGGGAAAGCTGCAGGTTGCTGAGGTGTCGCGGCAGAGTCTGCGGGAGGATTATGAAACGATAATCCCCGCGTACCCTACCACCGAATCCGAGTCTCCACCTGCGTCTGCAGAGGTTGCATGGCGGATTAGCCGGCCCTCGCGGGCGCCGAGTTCCTTTGCTGCCGTGAGCATAGCGATTGTCGGCGCGTAGCCGCACATGGAGATGTTCTCGTCGCGGATCACTTCCAGCAGGCCCGCGGGATCAAGCTGCAGGATTTTCTCAATGGCCATCTCGTCCTTTTCCCGCGTGATGGCGTCCGGCTCATAGTGGTTCATGTCGCTTGAGGCGACGATGATAACGGTTTCCTTTGAACGCTTGACCGCATGTGCGACGGCCTGGCCCAGCAGTTCGAGCGATGGGTAGTCTGCCAATCCTATGACAATCGGAACAAAGGTGAAGGTGCCGGATTGCCGCTGCAGGAAGGGAATCTGGACCTCCAGAGAGTGTTCGTCAGAATGTGCCCCGGCATCCTCAGTTACCAGGCGGCACTTTGCCTGGATGTCGTTGGCCAACTCGGTGTCGATCGGGACTTGTCCAATCGGTGTTAGCCAGTGTCCCGTTGACATGATGGCCAGCGCGGCACCCCGACCCCAATGATTCGGACCGAGAATGATGTAGCGGGAGCACGGAGGTAACAGCCGGTAGACGGCACCGGCGACATGGCCGGAGTACATATACCCGGCGTGAGGTACAACGCAGCCGATGGCTGTAGCCATGGGTTGTTCAGCCGGAGACTCGGGCTCCAGATATTGATCCACCTCACGCATAAGAGCTTCGCACTTGTGAGGGTAGAATCGTCCAGCTACCGCCGGGGGACGCACTGCCGTGGACTCCATAAGCAAATCGTAGGCGCCTGTTCAGCTGGTTGTCAAGCGCTCACACCAATCAGAATGGGTGGCATTTACATGCCACTGGCGGCACCCTTCCGTTGGCTCTTAAAGTGTTTAAACTCGAGGCAAGGGGGTTATTCGGGTTTGTTTTCGACGACGATCTTGAGGGATCGTAGAAACTGCGCGTCCTGAGGCGTAAGGTTGAATTCCGGTTCTTCGGAATGGCCATCTATGGAAAGGTCCTGGCGATGCACCGTGTTGGCTTCGCCCTTCTTGTTGAATCCGATGGTTACCTCCAGGACCAGGAAAAGATCGTAGCCTGCGGCCCGGATGCGACCCATAACGTCGGATATTGTGTCGGAGTCTGCTAACGATTCGTTGATAGCCTGACCGAGCTCCTTAATCAGTCGTTTAAAATTGTCATCAAGTTCCAAAAAAGCGTCCTTTGAACTCTAATTTTCCGCTCTGTTTGCATTCTATGTTTCGTTTCAGGCGACTGTCAAGGCAGGTTCATTTCGTCCTGATTGACGCCGGAAATGCTTGAGTCTTACCATCAAAATGATAGAGCTTTTCCGCTAGAAGAGACTGTAAAGCCCATGCTAGACAACCCGAACTCGTTCCTGGGGCGCTTGTTTCGACGGGCGCAACAACTCTTTCATCTCGTGATCGGCATTGTGTTCCTGTT
>JAKASH010000057.1 GCA_021828225.1 Acidobacteriota bacterium
ATCCCCGTCCGGATGCCCAGATTCCCGGTCTTGAATCCGGCCAGCAAAATTGCGAAGAGAACGGCAGCAGTTCCGTCATTAAACAAACTCTCGCCTTCCACGATGATGGAAAGCCGCCGGCTGACCGCCATGCTCTTGAAGATTGAAAGGACCGAGATGGGATCGGTTGCGGAGATGATGGAACCAAAGAGCAGTGCAATGAGGATGGGAACGCCTGCTTCCCAGTGGATGACAAAGCCGGTGATGAAGGTGGCGACCAGGACTCCGACGTTGGCCAGGAGCAGAATGGGGATGGCATTTTCCCGGAGGTGCCTGAACTGGATTTTGACGCTGCCCTCAAAAAGAAGCGGAGGCAGAAAGATAATTAAGGCCACGCTAGGTGTCAGCCAATCGGGCCGCTGGCCTGTCACATTCTGCAAGAAAGGCGTGCGCACCATGCCGAGGGCCAACCCCCCAAGCACCAGCGCGACCGTGTATGGAATCCGAAGCCGGGCCGCCACAACAGCGATGATGGACGCGGCGATCAGCAGCCAGATAATGAACTCAACAGCAAGATCGGTCTGCATAGCTTTTTTCTTAGGATTCGATACAATTAAACCGACGCCATAAAGGACTTTGCCCTAGCCCAATCTTAACGCGGGTGGCAGGCGCAGAGTAGCCTTAAAAGTCGGGGCAAACTTGTGGGGGCACTTGATGAACTCAACCGGCTGGATGCGTGGGGCATCGTTGTCTGAACAGCGGTCAGACGATGTTGCCGATATGCTTCGCGGTGTTTTAATTTCACTTTTATGCAGCATCTTCGGCATCGTTGCGAATCCCGTTGCCCTCAAGTCTCAGGGACTTGACTCTTCCGCATTGATCATGATGCATAAACGGGCCCCGGAATTCCCAGGCGCGATGCGCAATGCTCTCCTTTCTTCCCCAGCGTTTCCGACGAACCCTGTTGAGGGACCGGCCGCAGGGATTCAACCGCCGCAGGTTCCCGGAGGGCCAGAGCCGGGAACGATGCCGGGCCCGCCGAGTGTGGTGTGGATCAACTCGCCGCCGCTGACGATGGCTGAGCTGAGGGGCAAGGTCGTTATGATCGACTTCTGGGAGTACACCTGCATCAACTGCATCCGCACTTTTGCTGAGAACAAGAAGTGGTACGAGCGGTACCACAAATATGGCTTTGAAATTATCGGTGTCCATTGTCCGGAGTTTGATATTGCCTATCGCGTCAAGAACGTGCGAGAGGCGGTGAAGCGGTTTGGGCTTCCCTATCCGATTGTGGTGGACGACCACTTCCTGATCTGGAATGCTTATCACAACTCAACCTGGCCGAACCGGTTCCTGATCGACGCCAAAGGCTATATCCGCTATGACCGTTCGGGTGAAGGCGGCGACAGCGCACTGGAACATGCCATTCAGCAACTTCTCGAAGAAGCGCATCCAGGCTTGAAGTTTCCTGCCAGCTATACCATACCTCCTGAAAAGAACGCCTTCGCGCCTTCCTGCGGCGTTACGACTCCGGAGATGTATGTCGGCTTCTGGCATGGCCGCGGAATCCTTTCGAACAGCCAGGGCTATCACAAGGGCAAGACGCTCGATTACCAACTTCCCTCCAGCATTGCGGACGGGCATGCGGCCGTGTCAGGACGCTGGGAAACCGACGACGGACACGATCCGGACCAGAGCAACGGGATGATTTATCGCGGAAAGAAAAAGGGAAATGGCCCGTCCGAGGATGAGCTGGAAATGCGCTATCACGCGCGGCAGTTGTATTCCGTCATGAATGTCGAGCACGGCCATCCTGAGCGGGTTTATATCCGCCAGGACGGAAAGGATCTCACGCAGAAGGACAAGGGCGTCGACGTTCGGTTTGATTCCAAAGGCCACTCCTACATCGAGGTGCGCGAGCCGCGGATGTATTACTTGGTTGCGAATCCGGTCTTCGGCAGTCACAGGGTTGAACTGTTTCCCACGCGCGCCGGCCTGACGGTCAACTCCTTCACGTTCGGCAATGACTGCCAGACTCATTTCCCTCATCTTTAGATCAGCGAAGGAGCCTACGTGCGAGGCCCCGGCGGGAAACAACAGAGCCTTCCTGTCTGTCCTGTGTCCGGCGCGGCTTCAGCCGTTTTTCATTCGGTCGCGGTTGTGATCTGCACGTCGTCGAGCCACACTTTCCCGGTGATGGCCGTGTCATCTTCCGATTTGCTGGGCAGGCGAACCAGCGCCACGATCAGCAGTTGCGTTTTCGGTCCCGTCGCGAAGTCCAGGTTCACCGGATTCCAGCCGCCGCTTGTTCCCGTCATCCCATGGGTGAATTTGTTGAGAGCGCCAGGATCATACGCATCGACGACCTCCAGTCGTGGCCCGCTGTCGCTGGTGATGTCCTGCGTCTTCATGAAGGCCTGCAGTTGATACGGCTGATTCGGCAAGACCTTCACAAACTGGTAGATCTGGTGGTAGTTCAGGTTTTGCTTCCCGGAGAACTGCACGGACAGGGAATGCCCGGGTGAATGAAACGTGGCGGTATCCAGGCCCGCATACACTCCCGGGACGTCCTGCATTCTCCACCCGAAGCCCATATCGAGCAGAGGCGTCTCAAAATTCCCGTTGGTAATCAGGTTTTGGTTGGGTCCTCCTGCCGGGGTGCTGACCAGCCCCTTGGCTTGCAGGTCGGTCCAAACCTGGTACGCCGCGTCGGGATGGTGTGCTCGAATCAAGGTGTCGATATATCCGCCCGCCTCGTGAGGATCGAACTTGCTGGAACTTTCCGCGATGCGTTTCCAGACTGGCTGGGCTTCCGAAAAGCGCTGCCGCGCGACCAGGTAGTCCAGGTAACTGAACTCGGCCGGCAGATCATGTGGAATCAGTTCCTGGAGGATCTGGCCGGGATTGCTGGATGCCTTCCAGGCAACGCTGAAGACCGTACGGTCATACTCGCGCGATCCGGCCAGCACGCGCTTCAAATGGCGGAAGGCTTCCGTGGTATTTCCGTGGAGCAGGAAGTAGTTTCCAATGGTCCACTGGTAGATGGGCAGGTTGGGCGCCAGGTCAGAAGCGTGCCGCAGATCTGCTTCCGCCCTCCCGGTGTCTCCCTGGAACTCATAGGACGCTGCCAGGTTAATCCAGGCCTGAGGATCATAAGGGTCGTCCTTGACGGCTTCCTGGAATTCCTGGATCGCCAGCTTTGACCTGGGATCGGTGACGCTGTACTGATAAAGGCGGCCAAGCTGAATGTGGTACGTGGCGTCCGCCGGATTGAGCCGGCTGGCCCGCTGCAGGCTACCCAGACTGAGGGTGTGGCCCGCACGGTCCGCGAAGTAGGTCTTGGCGATCCACACGGTGGAAAGCACGAATCCCAAAATCAGCAAGACCATCAGGATTTTCTGGCCAGTCCGGCCCTCCACTGTTATCCGCATATGACCTCGTTTTAACCGCCAGCCGCTCGCTGGCAGAAGGTTCGCGCGGCCCTTCGTCCTTTGCAACCACGCCGCTGGACCTCGCCCGGGCCGGCCGCTCCGGCCCGCGGAAGCAGTGACGAAGTATATCAAAAAATGCGCCGAAATCGAGCCGTATCAGCCCGGCAATGCCTTGGCTCCAGAGCAAATGTGTTTCCCGGGCGGGAGCCTGTTCCGGGACTCGAGGCGCCGTGGGGATGGAATCCAGGCGCCTGATGAGGCGAGGAAAAAGTGGCTGAGTGCTTCAATGTAGCCCCAAAAGAACTTTGCCGGGATTTTCCGGTTTGTTTCCGGTTTGTTTTTTTGCGGTCCTTTGTTTTCAACAAGTTGCTTAGCTTTGTTTTCCGGTTTGTTTTTGTGGTGTTTTTGGTGCCATCTCTTTGTTTTCAATAACTTCGGCAGCTTTGTTTCCGCTTTGTTTCCGGTTTGTTTTTTCAGGCTTTCCCTTTGTTTTCAATAACTCCCCCGCTTCGTTTTTCAAAAGAAGAATTCTTTGGGGCCCCAAATTCGCTGCTTTCGGTTGCGAATGGATTATTAAGTGTCCTGAAAACAAATTCTTACGAGCATCGGAAGGCTTAAATCGGACTGAAATTGCGCGGGCATCGTTTTTTTCATTTTCTTGCCGGGCACTCTGTGAAAATCCCGGTAGGAAGTTACTACTGTAGTCTACATAAAACCGTTCCGGATGTCAAGAAAAATCGCGCCTGCTCGCTTCCGTTAAACGGTCCTTCCATGAAATCGCAGACCCAAAAAGCAGGGCCTGGTGCCAGCCGGTGATGCCTGTGCCACGCGCTGCCGCCCTTGCATTTTTTTGCTGGTGAGCTATGCTCATGGGTTCGTCAGCCTCAATTCAGAGGTGAAAAGGCATGAAAATCAAATGGCATCTGGCGGCAGTGCTTATTTTTTCGATCCTGGCCGGTGGAAGCGTCTGCGCGGCGCAATCGCTGCGGGAGGCTGCGGAGAAGATCGGGCTGCTGGTGGGAGCCGCGGCGAATCCTGCCTTGTTTTCACAGCCCGAATACGCCAAAACCATGGCCAGCCAGTTCAACATGATCGAGCCTGAGAATGCCATGAAGTGGAGGGCCACCGAACCGGCCCGGGGCGTCTTCGATTTCAGGCACGGCGACCGCGTGGTGGCGTTTGCCGAGGCGCACGGCATGAAGGTGCGCGGGCACAACCTGCTTTGGGGCAAGTACAACCCTGCGTGGCTCGCGCAGGGCCACTTCACGCCCGCCGAGCTCGAGCGTATTATGAGGCGCCACATTCAAATGGAGGTTCGCCACTACCGCGGGCAGGTCTTTGCCTGGGATGTGGTGAATGAAGCCTTTGAGAGCGAAGGCCACTTGAAACATACCCTCTGGTACGACGAGCCGGGAATCGGGCTGGCAGGGAAGGGAACGGCTTACATCGCGCAGGCGTTCCGCTGGGCGCACGAGGCCGACCCGCGGGCCTTGCTCTTCTACAACGATTACGCCGCCGAAGGCATCAACGCCAAGTCGGACGCCATCTACGAAATGGTGAAGGATTTCAAGCAGCAGGGCGTTCCCATCAGCGGCGTCGGGCTGCAAATGCACGTGTTTAATCCGAGCGATGTCCCCTCGCACCTAGCCGAGAACATTGCCCGCTTTACCCGGCTCGGCGTTGAGGTTCAGATCACGGAAATGGACGTGGCGCTTCCGACCGTGGCTCACAAACGGGAGTCCAGATCGCAACTCGAGTGGCAGGCAAAAATCTATCGCAGAGTGGCAACCGACAGCGCGCAGAATCCCGGCTGCACCGCGTTCCAGACCTGGGGATTCACCGACCGGTATTCATGGATTCCGATTCAAACCAGGGGAAAACGAGGCGCTGCGCTGATTTTTGACGCCAGCTACAAGCCCAAGCCCGCCTATCGAGCCGTCCTCGCCGCCTTCCGCCAGGCGCTCAAATCCAACCCGAAAATCAAGGAAGAACGGCTAAAGTTTGAGCAGAAGGTCGTCGGTCACGCCAGCGAAGAGCCGCCCGGGAATTAGCGGGATGTTGGACGGGGCGGGTAGCCGCGACGGTGTTTTATCGGTCGCGGGGTTTTCCGATACGCCCATTTAAGAGCCCGCGACACACAAACCAGTGTCGCGGCTACCAAAGTTCCGGGGCTGGCGCAGACCCGGCTTTTGGGCTCTGCGATTTCCCGAAGGGGCTGGCTCGTGTCGGCAATGATCTTTCGCTTCGCGAGATCGCAGACACTACAAGGCAAGCGTCTGCGCCAGCCGGCGCAGGCAAGCTTATGCGCCAAGCCAGCTCCCTATAAAACAAAAGTCGCTATGCGGGAAGGCTGCGGAATCACCGGATGGTGTGATGGAAAGCACTGACCGGTAAATGCGACGCTGCTAACGTTGCAGCCCCCGTGCGCGATGGCTTTGCACGGCGCGTTGTTCCTCGGAGCCGGTTTGGGCTCCAGAAATGGCGTGTTGAAAATGGTTGGTGAACGCATGAATCGCTATTCCGCGACTGTACCTGTACTGCTCCATCGATTTGAAACAGCGCTGGATTTTGCCATTCTTCTGCGTGTCTTGTTGCGTACTTATCGAGATTTTTGCGATGAAGGAGATCTGCCATGAGGAACAAATGGTGCCTTGCTTTGGGGTTTGTGTGCCTCAGCCTGGCGCTGTTGGGGTGTTCGACGAGTCCTATGTCCGTGAATAAGGTCCCACCCGAGGTTGAGAGCACTGCTCGGAGTCTCACCCATGTGCTGAGCCAACAAGGCTATGAGGTCGGGCGTGGCTATTTCAGGCTGTACCAGCAGTCGGACTGCCAGGAATCATATGATGTGATGAAATCTTGCTTCGGGAACAATCCGGCCGCGCCTTACATTCTGCCGACCGTTACATTCTGGAGTGACGAGTATGTGGATCCTGCCACGCTGAACGCTCTTGGTCCAACGACAAATGGCTACAGCTCAACCTTCCGATTCGATCCGCGGGAAGCGATTGTCATCCTGGCTCAACTTCCACCTCCGGCGGCCTATTTCGGGCTGCAGACGTACGAATTCACGCACCAGGGAACCTACAGCACGACCAGCGGTCCATATTTGTATCTCGCCCCGTATGGCCAAAGCATCCTCGATATATTTTTCGCGCATGTACCCCAGAATCCCAATCGCATCGAGATGCTTGCAAGCCTGGGCAACAGCATTAATGACGTGGTGATTGAAAGACAGTCGGGCCAAGCGTTTGATCAGATCCGTTACTTTATCATTACGCCCGACGAGCTAACGAACGAAGCGGTCCGGGACGCTCTCCAAACCTTGCAGATCGATAACAACGACATCTTTACCGAGCCTATTCCCTCCACCACTGAAAGCGGCATAAAGATCGGGCTTAATAAAGCGGCCGATGATTTTATTACCGTCATCCGCTATGCCGAACCCGAGGACGGTGGTGATGCCGGTACCCCCTCAGCCACATGGAGAAACGATCTGCCCATGGTTGTGCTGCGGGTCAGGTACAACCACACAAACCCAACACCGATACCGTATGGTCCGGTCACGCTCGATAACAGAACCGCCTGGGATGAAACCCAACTGAAGCCGCAACTCAACGAGCTTGTGTCGCTTACCAGCGCGGCATGGGGCCAGGCTTGTTCCGGCCCGAACTGCCCAATCCAGGCCTGGAACCTGCAGCCGTCTCCGGTTGACCTGGTCGGACCGGACTGCACCCAGATCGGAATGGATTGCCTTGCCGACACGCAAGACACCATTTATGAGTTCACGCCGAGACTTCCCCTGGATGAGGGAGAGGTGTATGCCCTGGTCGGTCCTCTTAGCACCGAGACCAATAATGCAACCTATGAGAGTGTCGGTGTCAATAACAGTAAACTGACGGAAGGCGTCGGTGAAGTGTCCGACAAGTTGCTGTCTGGCACAGCGCTTGAGTTTGCCTCGCAAGTTCCAGACGCTGATAAGTTCTTTGTCTACTATTTCACCCGGGACTGCAGCGGCCTCAAAACATACACCAACGGCAATTGTTTCTCAGTTTCCACGGACATGATCCCGGCCTGTACGGGCGACCCGACGACCTGTGCTCGCCTCGAACTTAGTTTGCGCGCGTACATCCGTCCGGATACCGAACGCGGACCCGACGCCGCTAAGATTCTGCCTGCGGATGTGATCCCACTGAAGAGGCCGTAACGGCCGGCAGGGGCTCAGCGCCAGCCAGCGAGCAAGCCGCGACGGTGGTTTATCCGTCGCGGGGTTTCCCGATACGGCCATTTAAGAGCCCGCGACACACAAACCAGTGTCGCGGCTACCAAAGTTCCGGTGGCGTTGCCACCGGTTATTGCATGGCACCCCTTGCGGGTTGCAGCTTGATTGACACCCTTGCTGGCGCCAGATATCCTGATTATTAACCTCGGTTTGCGCATCAAGCCCGGACGCCCCTCCGACGAAATCGAGTAAAATGAGAGTGGGCTGGAATTCGAAGACAATCCCACGGTCAGGAAGGCACTGACCGTGGCTACCGCCTACCGCCTTTGTGCGGAGGGTTCGTGCCGGAGGGATTTGGTAGCCGCGAAGAGAGTTTTCCTGTCCGTGGGCTTTTTGATGCGGGACAATCCCACGGTCAGGAAGACACTGACCGTGGCTACCCGGCGGTTGGTTATTGAGACCGCACACATCGCAAAAACGCGATATTGGCGCCACCCGGGAAGGCCTCCAGTGAGGACACCGGCGCTACAGAGAAGCGGTGATTAACAGGTTTCTAAAATGCATTTTCTTGCCAAGCTGGAAGAGATCGAAAAGCGGTATGAGAGCCTGACGGCGGCGCTGAGCGATCCGCAGGTGCTGGGGGATCCGTCCACTTATCAGAAGACGGCGAAAGCGCACGCCGACTTGCAGGAGATCGTGGACCGCTACCGGGAGTGGAAAGACGTTCAGAAGGCTCTGGTGGAGACCAAATCGCTGCTGGAAGATTCCTCCTCCGATTCTGAAATGAAGGCCCTCGCTCAGGAAGAACTGGCGAGCCTGGAAAAGCGGCAGGAGGAAGTTGAGAGCCAGTTGAAGGTTCTGCTGCTGCCGAAAGACCCGAACGACGCCAAGGACATTGTTCTGGAGATCCGCGCCGGGACGGGTGGGGACGAAGCGAGCCTGTTTGCGCAGGAGATCTTCCGCATGTACGGCCGCTACGCGGAGCAGCAGAACTGGAAGGTGGATATTCTCTCTTCGTCGCTTTCCGGCGTGGGCGGACTGAAAGAAGTGATTGCGGTGATCGAGGGCAAGAACGTCTACAGCCGGCTGAAATACGAAAGCGGCGTGCACCGCGTGCAGCGCGTGCCGGCCACCGAACAGCAGGGCCGGATTCACACCTCGGCGGTGACGGTTGCGGTGCTGCCTGAAGCCGACGAAGTGGATGTCCAGATCGATCCCAAGGAAATCCGCATTGACACCTTCTGCTCTTCGGGGCCCGGCGGCCAGTCGGTGAATACCACTTATTCCGCGGTGCGCATTACGCACCTGCCCACGGGGATGGTGGTGTCGTGCCAGGACGAGAAATCGCAGATCAAGAATCGCGCCAAGGCCATGCGCGTGCTGCGATCGCGGCTGTATGAACAGCGGTTGGAGGAGCAGCAGAAACAGATTTCCGAAGAGCGCCGCTCGATGGTGGGCACCGGCGACCGCAGCGAAAAGATTCGCACTTATAATTTTCCGCAGAACCGCGTGACCGACCACCGCATCGGACTCACACTGCACCAGCTTGACCGCATCATGGACGGCAGGCTGGACGAAATCATCGACGCCCTGACCACTCATTACCAGACTGAAAAACTCAAGCAGGCGACCGTCGCTGCCTGACGCCCGCCGGCCTGGGTTGCTGGCTTCCGCGATGCAACTTCGTGCCACGCTTCAGGCGGGACTGAAACGCCTGCTGGAACATGACGTGCCTTCCGCAGACTTGGCCGCGGAACTCCTCCTGATGCACGTTCTCCAGCAGGACCGCGCCTACCTTTACACGCATTCCGATCAGGAGTTGACCGCCGCGCAGGTTGAACGCTACTTCGAACTGATCGCGGAACGCTGCACGGGAATGCCTACCCAGTACATCACCGGCCATCAGGAATTCTGGGGCCTGGATTTTGAAGTGACCCCGGCGGTGCTGATTCCGCGCCCGGAAACCGAACACATCATCGAGGCCGTGCTTGACCTGATCAGCCGGCGGGGGCTCTCGAAACAGGAGCCTTTCCGGATTGCGGACGTGGGCACAGGCTCCGGTTGCATTCCCATCACGCTGGCGAAAGAGTTGCCGCGCGCGACGATATTCGCCACGGAAATTTCACTCGATGCGCTTGAGGTTGCGGCGCGGAACGCGCAACGGCTCGGAGTGGGAGATCGAATTCAATTCCTTGAAAGCGACCTGCTGGCTCGGCTGCTTGTGCCGGAATTCCTTGCCACCTTCGATTTTGTGGTTTCCAACCCGCCCTATGTCGGGCACGACGAATTGGCCGACGTGCAGCGCGAGGTGCGTGAGTTCGAGCCGCGCCTGGCGTGGGGCGACCTGGTACAGGGCGAAGAAATCTATGCGCGGTTGTTTTCGCAAGCCCAAAAACTTCTCAAGCCCGGCGGCTGCGTGGTGGTCGAGATTGGCTACAATAAGAAAGACGCAGTTCTGCGGCTACTTGGCAACGGTTGGCAGGAGCAGGAAGTGCGTCCGGACCTCGCCGGCATTCCACGCGTGATTAGCGCGCGCAAGAACGGCTGATGCATTATGCTTCGCCAGATCCTTCATGTTGA
>JAKASH010000058.1 GCA_021828225.1 Acidobacteriota bacterium
GAAGGCAGTGGCTAAAGCAGGCAAGAAAAAGACCTTTAAGAAAAAAGAGAAGCGTGTTGTTCCTTACGGCGTGGCGCATATCCAGGCGACCTTTAACAACACGATGGTATGCATCACGGATCCTGATGGGAAAACGATCTGCTGGTCGAGTGCTGGCTCGCTGGGCTTTCGTGGTTCCCGCAAGGGGACGCCCTTCGCCGCACAGCAGGCGGCTTCTCGGGCGGCGAGCGCCGCGCGGGATCATGGGATGCGGAGCGTACAAGTTCGTGTGAAAGGTCCGGGAGCTGGGCGTGAGTCAGCCATCCGTGCGCTCGCGGCGGCGGGTCTGGAGGTCCGGGAACTCAAGGATGTTACTCCGATTCCGCACAATGGTTGTCGCCCGCCAAAACGGCGTCGAGTGTAAACATTAGCTAGCGCACAAGGGTTGGGGAAGCGGCGAGTGACGATAGATTGTGCCAAAAGAAGTAAGCCGCCGCACCGGTTCAGGTTTGGGAGTCAGAGGAGGTTTGTTTGGCAAGATACCGCGAAGCAGTATGTCGGCTGTGCCGCAGGGAGGGACAGAAACTCTTTTTGAAGGGCCAGCGATGTTTGACCGACAAGTGTGCCATTGAAAAGAGGAATTTCCCCCCGGGACAGCACGGGAAGGCACGGCGTCCTAAGCCCCAGGGCTATGGTATTCAACTCCGGGAAAAGCAGAAGGTCCGGCGGCTGTATCAGATTCTTGAGGACCAGTTCCGCAATTATTTCGAGAAGGCCGCAAGCAGGAAAGGTGTTACCGGCGAGACACTGCTGCTGATGCTGGAACAACGGTTGGACAACGTCGTTTACAGGCTTGGCCTGGCCACCTCTCGTGCGGAAGCGCGCCAATTGGTCAGGCATGGACATATTGAGGTCTCCGGGAAAAAGGTAAACGTTCCTTCGTTTCATGTGGTTCCGGGCCAGGAGATTGCGGTACGGGAAAAGAGCCGCAACCTTCAATCGATTCAGAGATCCCTCGATCTGTCCGGAAACCGCGGCGTTCCGCCATGGTTAACGCTCGACCGGGAGAACCTGAAGGCACAAGTGGTTTCGATCCCGAAACGGGAAGATGTGAACTTCCCTATTCAGGAACAGATGATCGTCGAGCTTTATTCGAAATAGTTTTATTACCCAAGATGAAATCGCTGGAGATCGCTGTGACGGCTCCAGGGAGGTGAAGGCAATATGCTCTGGAAAGGTTTTCAAAAACCCAAGCGGCTGGTTTGCGACACAAGTACCCTGACCGATAAGTACGGTCAGTTCACGGCACAGCCCTTCGAGCGCGGGTTCGGAACAACGATCGGGAATGCGCTGCGCCGGGTACTCCTCTCGTCGATCGAAGGTGCGGCTATTACCGCCGTCAAGATCGAAGGGGTTATGCACGAGTTTTCTTCCATCCCCGGCGTGGTGGAAGACGCAACGGATATTATTCTCAGTCTTAAGCAAATTCCCCTGAAGATGAATGTCGATGGCCCCAAAACGCTCACGCTGGAGGTTGACAAGCCGGGCGAAGTCACCTCTCGCATGATTCAGGAGGATGCGGATATCGAAATCCTGGACAAGGACGCCTACATCGCCACGGTAAGTGAAGGCGGCAGCTTGCGCATTGAGATGCGCGTGAAGAACGGACGGGGTTACGTTTCGGCGGAGAAAAATTTTGATGAGGATCTTCCTATCGGTTATATCCCTGTTGACTCCGTGCATTCTCCGATCCGCAAGGTGAACTACACTGTGGAAGCGGCTCGGCTGGGGCAGATGACGGACTACGACAAGCTTACCCTCGATGTTTGGACGAATGGTGCTGTCACTCCTCAGGACGCAATTGGTCTGGCGGCGAAGCTCCTCAAAGACCATATGAACATCTTCATCAACTTTGAAGAGGCTACAATCTCAGAGGAGGCCGCTGAGGAAAAACCCGCGACGGTTTATAACGAGAACCTTGACCGCTCTGTTGAGGAATTGGAACTCTCCGTCCGCTCTTACAACTGCCTTAAGAACGCCAACATCTCCACCATTCGGGAACTGGTCCAAAAGTCCGAGCAGGAGATGCTGAAGACGAAGAACTTCGGCCGAAAATCCTTGAATGAGATTAAGGAAATTCTCCAGGCAATGGGCCTGGGCCTGGGCATGAAATTCGATGAGCGGGGCAATCCTCTTCCCATGACCAGCCAGCCGGCTTCAGAACAACCATCCTGGGGGCAGGAAGGCTAAAAATGCGTCATCGTAATTTCGGAAGAAAACTTGGCAGAAATACGGAGCACCGGCGCGCACTCCTGCGGAACCTGGTGACTTCACTGCTCATCGAAGAGCGGATTGAGACTACTCTTCCTAAAGCCAAAGAAGCACGCGTTGCTGCCGAGCAGATGATTACGCTCGGGAAGCGAGGCGATCTGCACGCACGGCGGCTTGCGGCAAGCTACTGCCTGAATCCGGTGGCTGTGAAGAAGCTCTTTGATGACATTGCAAAGCGCTTTGAGTCCCGCAACGGCGGCTATACCCGCATCGTGCAAACCGGATGGCGGCGCGGGGATGGCGCGGACACAGCCGTGCTGGAACTGATCGGAACTCAGGTTCTGCAGCAACGCGCTGAGCTCCGGGCCAAACGGGCCGAGCGGAGGAAGAAGGCTGCTGAAGAAGCTGCTGCCCAGCAGCAGGCGCTTCCACCGGAACCGGACGAAAAGGAATAGTCCACTAGCGGAAATTCTAAAGGCTGTACACAGGGGACCCCTGCAGGGGTCCCCTGTGTACTCGCAGTCTATGGTAAACGTCGTTCGCTACGACGTACATTTTATTTTCCTCCGCAGCCATTCCACTGTACTCTATTCTCCCCGTGGGGAACATCACCCCGCTCTTGATAAGGTTTCGTTACAACGTGGTACACGTGTGCCGTGTTGTGAGATAATGCGCACACTTCTTATCTCCTGAGGAGTGTGCCCAATGATACTGCGCGTTGTTCTGGCTGTCCTGGCAATCCTTGTCGTTGTCTTCGGTGTTTTTCAGCTGACTAGAAGGCCCGAGAAGGCTAAGCGGCTCTCTATTAGCCTTCCTTCCAGCAAGATGTTGATGCTTCCGACGCTGGGGCATCCGCAGCCAACAAACAGCTTCCCGACGACCGTCGCCTTGAGTCCGAATGGCCGATATTTGGCGGTCCTGAACAATGGCTATGGCACGGAACAATCAGATTATCAGCAGTCGATTGCCATCCTCGATCTTGCCACGCACAAAGTCACAGACTTCCCGGATGCAGGCCTGGGCCAGCATGCGC
The DNA here is from genome assembly GCA_021828225.1 of Acidobacteriota bacterium. The sequence continues at coordinate 3,284 of JAKASH010000058.1, forward strand.
GGCAAACGTATTATCTGGGTTTGAGCTTCAGTCACGATGGGAGCAAGCTTTATGCTTCGATCGCCTCGCCGACAGATCCTACCGGCAACACGCCGTCTGATACTGGCAACGGCATCGCTGTGTATGCATTCCGGCAGGGAAATCTCATTCCGGATAGGTTTATCAAAGTTCCGCTGGCTCCGCTAGCCCGTGGGAAAGACTCGATTGCTGAAGCGGAGAGAGTGCCGAAGGGTATGACAATTCCCTATCCCGCGGGCCTGTCAGTGCTTCCTGGCGCCGGTAGTGAAAAATTCCTTGTGGCAGGAAATCTGGAGGACGACGCCATCGGTCTTGATGCAGAGGGTGGCAAGATCCTTCAGAGATTCCCGCTGAGTACGACCTCAGTTGTGCCTGCCGCCTTCCCGTACGGTGTGATTCCCACGCGTGATGCGAAGACCGGATTTTGTTCGTTGTGGAACGCTTCGGCCATTGCTCAATTGAACCTTCAAACCGGTCAGGTGGTTCGCCGCATCCCGCTTCTGGCGCCAGCGTCTCCAGTTGCTCCCGGTTCGCATCCCACAGCGACGATGCCAAGCTCGGACCAGAAATATCTGTATGTTGCTCTTACGAACGGTGATCGGATAGCGGTCGTTGATGTTGAGAAGTGGGAGATGGGTGAAGAAGCAGAAGCAATTGCGGCTTACCGGACGCCGCAGTGTTGAAGAGAAGCAGCGAAATTGATGCAAAAGCGAGAGGAGGAATGAACTATGAGCAAGCAAGGCAGACGAATTACACGTCGTAATTTTATCCAATCTTCCATCGTGGCAGCGGCAGCGGCTGGGACGACATGGAGCGCGCCGCCGCAGAAGTCTCCGCGCTGGAGGGGCCGGCCAATCACCGTGGGTCTGATCGGCTGTGGCATCCGAGGGATCGAGCAGATGCAGAACCTGCTTGATGTTGGCGCCAAAGTCGGCATTGTCTGCGACCTGTATGACGGGCATCTGCGCCGCGCTCAGGAGGTCCAGCCCAACACGCCCGTCACCCGCGATTATCGCGAGGTGCTCGGAAGGAAGGACATTGACGCTGTCTTGATTGCCACTTCCGACCACTGGCATACTCGCATCGCAGTCGAGGCGATGCAGGCCGGCAAGGATGTCTATTGCGAAAAGCCAATGACCCATACCATTCCGGAAGCCTTCGAAATGGTCAAAGTATCCCGCGCCACGGGGCGGCTGGTGCAAGTTGGCAGCCAGTCCTTAAGCATGCAGTCAACGCACAAAGCAAAGGAATGGCTGGACAACGGCGAAATCGGGACGGTTTATGCCATCCAGTGCGAAATCTACCGTCCGGATCCCGTGGGCGCATGGGAATACCCGATTCCGCCCGATGCTTCGCTCAAGACGATCGACTGGGAACGTTATCTCGGCGACGCGCCGAAGCGGCCGTTTGACGCAATGCGATTCTTCCGGTTTCGCAACTGGTGGGATTATGGCACCGGGATTTCAGGCGACGAGTTTGTCCACCTGCTGTCTCGCGTCCACTACCTGATGAAAGTTCAGTATCCTGTGAGCGCTGTTGCCTACGGCGGGCTTTACAAGTGGAAATCGGACCGCGAAGTTCCGGACATCCACAACACGCTCTACGACTACGGCAAATTCCAGGTGGCGACGCTGGCGAATCTCGTTTGTAACTATGATGGCGGCGAGATTGTCCGCTTCTTCGGCGATCGTGGGACGATTGTGCTGACCGAGACTTCCGCGACCTCATTGCCTTACGACTTGGAGTGGAGCTACGACTACCCGCTCGAAAGCTGGCCCCTCGACCTCAAAAAACAGTTCATCGCCCAACACAAAAATGATCCCCTGGCGGATATCGGTACCTACAACGACCAACCCCATCGCCAGAAGAGATTCTTCAAGCAGACGCGGGAAGGGACGAAGGAGCACATCCTGAATTTCTTCCAGGCGATTCAGTCCCGGCAGCAACCGAATGAAGACGTGGACTTTGGCTGCGGCACTGCAGTCGCTTGCCACATGGCCAACATCTCTTACCGGGAAAAGCAGGGCGTCTTCTGGGATGCGCAGCGCCAGGTCCTGACCGGCGAGAAAGGCCCCGTGGACATGAACCTTGCTTAGGTTGGACGAGCGGCGGTCCGCGATCGCCGGCTTCCGGTGCTCATAGAGCGCCGCTACAGAAGATGAATGTCACTCTATTTTGTAATCATCAGTAATAAGCCGCTGATTTTCTGGCTGATGAAAAGCCTCCCGCAGGCTCGCCCTAGTGTCCACCCGTCTTGGAAGCTTTTCCTTCCAATTCATCAGCCAGCGGCCCGGCGCCATAGACTTTGCGCAGCGCTTCGATAATTGCCGGGGTGGCCACAGCCACTGAGCGATTATCTTTCTCGTTGTACACAAAGTAGCCAACCAGGCTTTCAATGTTCCCGTCGAAGATCACCCCTACCAGGTCGCCCTTGCGATTGATAACCGGTGACCCAGAGTTGCCACCCACTACGTCGCAGGTGGTCACAAAGTCCAGCGGCGTTGCTAGATCGAGCTTGCTTTCCGCCTTGAGCCAGCGTTCGGACAGATTGAAAGGTGGCTTGAGGTCAAATCCATACGCACGATCGTAGAGCCCGTAGAATGTTGTGTGCGGCGGTGCCACGGTTCCGTTCATCGGGTACCCTTTGACGGCGCCATAGGCAAGACGAAGGGTGAATGTTGCGTCCGGGTAAGTGCTCTTGCCGTAAACCGCAAAGCGCGCCTTACCGATTTTCTCTTCCGCGCGCGTCAAGATACTCTCAACCTTATCTTCGTGCCACTTGATCATTGATAGGATCTCCGGGTTCACTCTTCTTGCGAAGGCAATCAGCGGGTCCGTAGAAGATGCGACGGCTGCCTCGCCGCCTTCGATCAGTGATTTCCGGAAAGCTGCATCCCCCATTTGGGTTCCCTCAAAAACCTTGCGCGCCGCTTCCTGAGGCGTCCGCCCCTGGAGCGCTGCACGCACATAGGGATCATCAGGACCCAACGCCTTGAGCGATTCCTCCAGGGAATTGGCCAGGAGCGCTTGCTCCATGGGAAGATGGAACGGCGCGGGCGAAAAAAGCTGGAACCGCAGAGACGGCAGTTGCGCATCATGGAAGCCCGGCAGGCGTTCTCCATCCGGTTTCTTCACCTGCTCGACATATTGAACGATGGTCAGAGCCTCGCTCGTCAGCGGAGCCCCCAGGATCGATCGGAATTGATAGGGTTTCAAGTTAGCCGCCATCGTCTTTTCCGCTGTGGCGATTTGGTCCCAGGCGCCGCCGTATTCTTTCTGCCACTCGGGATTGGCTGCGATGCGTGCGCGGAATTCCTTTTCTTGTTTCTCTTTCTTAGCCATAAGTTCAGGATTGCGCAATCCCATCTCCATGCCGGTGTAAGCTTTGAGCGAGTTATTGATGAAAAAGATCCTGCTGGAAGCCTGGCGCGCCTCCTCCTGTCCCTGGGCAGAATACCGTTCGAGTGTCGCCAGACGCTGATTCAGAATCTGGATTGAGAGGGGTAGCACGCGATCGCGCAGCAGTTGAAGCTGGGCCACCGTGTCCTCGCGGCCGGTAAATCCGGGGTTGCCAGAGACAAAGACCAACTCGCCATTTATGGGGCCTTGGGCGTCCCATTTGAGATAGTTGTTGCTCTCTACCGGCTTGCCATGGTCGTATACGCGGAAAAGGGCGAAATCAAGATCATAACGTGGATATGTGAAGTTGTCCGAATTGCCTCCGAAGAAAGCGATTTGCTGCGACGGAGCAAATACCAGTCGTACATCGGTATATTTCTTGTAGCGATAAAGCCAGTATTCGCTTCCCTGGTAAAGCTGGACGACGTCAGAGCGCAGCCCGGTTGCATCAAGGCTCTCTTTTTCAATCTTGGCGATTTCTGCGCGGCGGGCCTTAAGTGCTTGCGTGTCGGTCATGACCGGTTTGACCGCCGTCATCACGCGCGCCGTTACGTTTTCCATGGACATCAAAACGTTCAACTCCAGGTCAGGACACTTCAGCTCTTGTGCCTCAGTGCGCGCATAAAAGACTCCCTTTGCGTAGTCATGCTGTGGCGTGGACAGCTTCTGCAATTGCATCAGCGCCACGTGGTGGTTGGTCAGCACCAGCCCGTGCGGGCTGACGAATGCTCCCGATCCGCCGTCGTTGAAGCGCACGCTCGACAGGCGCACATGGTTGAGCCATGCCTCAGTTGGCGTAAAGCTGTAACGCGCCTTCAGTTGCTTGAGCGGAGGATTGTCGAACGTCCACATGCCTTCATCGCCCAGTATCTTCGCACGCAGTGCCACAAGCCCCGTCGCTAATAACAGGCCACAGACTAACGCTTGCTGCCAATGTTGTTTCAATATACGCATGGGTTCTCTCGTCCTTTTCAGAAATTGTCAGCAGACATTGAATCGGCTAAAAAGCCTCGCCGTTCCATACAGTAAATTCAATCGGGTCGAGGTGTGTCCTCACGGGCAGTTACGAGTTCAGGGCAGGGGCTCGTGAACCTCACCAGCGTAACGAGAAGGCGGAGGTAACGAGGATGAGAAGTGGCTTGAAGATAAACTTCTTCACATCACCCTGGCCGGAAGCCGCGGTGAGTTACTGCCCCAGCAACTCGAAGTAGCGAGTTACTGCCTCGATGCCTCCATAGAAATTTGGCAGGTGGAACTTCTCATTCGGCGCGTGGAGGTTGTCGTCCGGCAGGCCGAAGCCCATCATGATGCTCGGGATCTTCAGATGCTGCAGGAAGAGGCCGACAATGGGAATCGAACCTCCGGAGCGCATGTAAACCGTCTTCTTCTTGAAGACGTCTTCCATGGCCTTTGCACCTGCACCGATGTACGGACTGTCAGTTGAGACCACAGACGCGGGCGCCGTGCTGATCACGCGCACGGTGGTCTTGATTCCTTTTGGCGTCAGCTTCTTGACTGCGGCCGTAAACTGGCGGATGACTTCCTTCGGATTCATGTCCGGTACAAGTCGCATGCTGATTTTGGCTATGCCGACAGCGGGGATGACCGTCTTTGCGCCTTCGCCAACGAATCCACCGCGAATGCCATGGACTTCAAAGGTGGGTCTGGCCCACAGGCGCTCAAGGACAGAAAAGCTCTGCTCGCCCGTCAGCGCCGTCGAGCCGACCTCTTTCTTCAGAAATGCAGTTTCTTTAAAGGGTAGCTGCTTCCATGCTTCAAGTTCTTTTCGGCTGGTTTTTCGAACCTTTTGATAGAAGCCCGGAATGCGGATCTTGCCATCGGGGCCTTTAAGGCCCGCGATGATCTCCGCCAGTGCCTGCATGGGATTGGGGGCAGCCCCGCCGTACATTCCCGAATGCAGGTCGTGACTAGCCCCGCGGGCTATGACTTCCGTATAGACCAGGCCGCGCAGTCCTGTGGTGAGGGTCGGCAGGCCGGGCGCAAACATTTCGGTGTCGCAGACTACCGCGGCGTCAGCCTTCAGACGGAGACGATTTTGGGGAACATACTCTTCAATGTGCCCGCCGCCAACCTCTTCCTCTCCTTCGATCAGGAACTTGATGTTGATAGGGAGCTTGCCTTCGCCTCGCAAGAAACATTCAACGGCCTTGAGCAGGATGCAAGTCTGCCCCTTGTCGTCAGAGGCGCCTCGCGCAAAAAGGTCCTTGCCGCGAACAGTGGGTTCGAAAGGAGGTGACTTCCATTCATCCAGCGGGTCTGGTGGCTGGACATCGTAGTGGCCATAAAGCAGGAGCGTCGGTTTGCCCGGCGCTTCCAGCCACTCCGCGTAAACCAGCGGATTCTGGTCTGGTTTCCCGCCGATCACTTCCGTGCCGTGCATTCCCATCGCGCGAAGATCGTCCGCAATGAATTCGGCTGCACGCTGGATGTCAGGCTTATGTTCCGGCAGCGTACTGACGCTGGGGATTCTGAGCAAGTTCTTTAAACCTTCCTGGAATTGTTCCTTGTTGGCCTCTAAATATTCGATGAAAGAAGTTGCCACAATTTGCTCCTCGGTAGGGCTGACGTAGCCGAAGCAGGCAGGATTCCGGCCGCACCGCGATCAAAACCCAGTCTACTCTTCGTCTCCGTGTGCGTCAATTTGGCTCTGCTGTCACTCGCCAATCGAGGCCGGCTTGAAGCGGAAAACCAAGATGTTGATGGATCCTGAAGGCCTGAGCTTATGGCCCTCCGGTGGTCAGTAGGATTGCGGATGGTTTGGCTGGCCTTGACTCTCCTCATGGCGCGAGTAGCGATTGCGCACTACAACCAGGTAATGGAACCCCGATGCCACCGTGAACGCAGCGGCAAAGTAAGCACAGATCTTTACAACTGCTGAGGTTATTCCTGGCACCTGAGCCAGCAGGCACAGGGCTGAGAAAACCGTGATCGACTGGACGACCGTCGAGGCCTTGCCCAGGATTGTTGGGTAGAAGGGACGATAGCCCGCGACCAGAATGATCAGCAGGGCCGTGATCAGAATCACCGCGTCACGGCTCAATACCATGATGGTCAGCCACCAGGGTAGGGCACCACGAAATGACAGTGTCACGAAGGCGGTGCTCATCAGTACCTTGTCGGTGATTGGATCGAGCGCGACTCCCAGGGGTGAAACCTGCCTGAAGGCCCTTGCCACGGTGCCGTCCAGAATATCTGAGAATGCCGCTGCCGCCATAACCGCCAGTGCTCCGGTATCGTGCCGCCCAACCACCAGGATGGCAAATATCGGGACAAATATGAGACGCAGAATCGTAATCTGATTGGCTGTAGTGAGTGCGCGTGCGGACATAAGTGGTCACACTAGCAAGGTTTTCAGCTCCAGACAGTCCCCCACCGAGAGGGTGCCAACTCCGAGGCTCGCAATTACGACACGCATAATG
>JAKASH010000059.1 GCA_021828225.1 Acidobacteriota bacterium
CGCAGTGCGACACTCGAATCAGGCAGGCTCTGCGTCTGATCGATAGAGAACTCAACAATCACGATCTCACGGTGGCGCACCTTGCTGCGGAGCTTCACCTTTCAACCTCGCGCCTCCGTAAGCTCTTCTCTTCGGAACTCGGCGTTACCCCGAAAAGATATATCTGTAATCTTCGGCTGTGTCGAACGCGAACCTTACTTTTTGAGGACCCTTCTCTTTCAATAAAAGAAGTCATGGCTGCCGTTGGTTTCAACGATCCCAGCGACTTCTCAAGGGCGTATAGAAGGCTCCTTGGAGTAACTCCCAGCGTATGCAGGGAATGTCTGTGTGCGCAGAGGCACGACCCCAAATGTATCCAATCGGTTAAATGTGAAAGTCTTGGGGCATGCTGACCAGTAGATCATCGATTTGACCAACAGATTGGCGATTTTACCAACAGATTGCGCTTGCACACCCTGTCATATGGGAATAGGTTCTACCTCTGGCGAGGTGTTCATCCGTGGTGTGCGCCGCTTGCCCAATGAGCGATGGGAGGAATGACATGCACAATTCTTCACTTGGACTATGCCGGCAGTGGCGAAGAGGACTATTGCCGTGCTTAGTGCTGATCGCGAGCTTGGCTCTAAGCTCTGCGGTATTTGCCCAACACGGCGTTGCTCATCTTCGCGTGCGGCAGACGGCGAGCCAGTCGTTGACGCTGATCAAACCCACAAGTCCGGACTTTGAAAGCACGCTCGACACTTACTTCCCAGGGCTTTCGGAGGTGGACGGTTACCAGCAGGCGATCCGGCCGTTCCTGGTGATCGTGCGAAATGATAGATCGCAGCCTGCGGCGGCTTATGCCATTGTGTGGACAGAACATTACGCGGACGGCTCGGTCAGGTCGCGCCGCGCGGTGTATGTCAACAGGCCTCTGTTGCCCCGCGGGGCGATGACATACCTTCCACCAGGGGACATCCGGCTGATCTCGCCTATGTTCAACGTGACACCTGACGAGTACGAGCGGTACAGCTCTCCGGCGCAGTTCTCCCCGGCAAGCAGCTTTCCACCCTCGCAGGGGCTGGCCTCGGTTGACGCGAACGTGGACGGCGTTGTATATACCGACGGCACGTTTATTGGGCCTGACAAGACCCGTGTCTTGCAGCGTTACGTGATGTCCAAGTTTGCTGCGCGGGATGAAGCACTGTCAGCCTTGGACCTCATCAATTCCTCCACGGCGCCGCCACTCATGATCGTGGGACAACTGGAAAAAATGTTCAGTAAGGAGTTCCAGTGGGAGCTGGAAGCTTACCAGCACACGCTTCTGGCTCTTTACGTGAAAGACCGAGGGAGCACTGCTATGGACTTGCGGAGAATCCTGCAGAGCCGTGGGCTCGCTGGCCTCGAAAAGCTCCTCCAGAATTTTGTCAATCGTTCCGGCGGGAACACCAACCCCTCGATGTTTGGCAAGGCATACGGAAAACTTTCCAGTAACGACCCGCGGGTTTTTGGGATTGTTCCGTGGAGGCCCAAGGGCCCTTGAGGCCCGTAGCGAGGCAAACCATAGCTTGAAGATGGGAGGGACGGTGATATGCTAAAGAGTGTTTGGCAGGTCGCCAAGATGGCCGTTGCAGGCGTTGCGGCCCCGGTAAACCGTCTCCTGATGGCTGATAACCGTCTGAGGAGATTCATGGTATCGGCTGTCGCTTTTCGCGCGTTCAAGGTCTCCTTTTTCCTTTTCCTCTCGGCGCTTATAGGCTTCTTCCCCGGTAGCGCACTGGGCTCGACGAACTGCGTCTCCGTAACCATACTACTCGGCGGGTCGGGCGGCACCGACATTAGCGGAAGGACAGAGTCACCGTGGTACGTGGGTGAGCAGACCGTGCTATACGCCTCCTACGATCTTCCCTACGGCGTAACTGTCAGAAGTCAAACCTGGTCGGTGCAAGGGACAACGGTTGGCGGCTTCAATCACGGAGCGACCGGCGGTCCGGTGGGCACTCAGTTCAACAACGTTCAATCCACCACGTTCTATTGGACCGTGCCCGCCAACTCCGAAACCGTAACCTTCACCCTGAATTTGAGCGACGGGCAGTCCCCGACCACACAGACCACCTTTGATGTTGCGGGACCAGCCTTGGGCTCCCCGGGCGTCACCACCCCACCTACATCCGCGCCTTGGGGGACTTGGCAAGTCCAGGGAACAACTCTGAGCTTCGGCACCTCCACGGCCCCCGGCATAACGTTCACGGAACACGCCACCCCTCCGTCCAGCGACGCGGGCGAGTGGGAGTGGGTGCAAGTCATTGGCACATTCACCAAGCACCTTACCTCAGGATCGACGACGTATGGCGCCTGCACCGTCCCCGGCGTCCCTGGCCTGGACAATGATGTCCCCTACGAGTTTGAATTCAATTATATAACGGTTGAAGACGCGCCGAACACCGGGCTGTTGTCCGGCTACGGCGCAAAGTTTCAGTTCGGCGCTACGATGTACTTGATGTGGAACCCAATGATCGGTTCTAGCCCCATCCCTGTCCCGCTAGGCTCAGTGGGTTGGAATGCGGGTGCAGAGGCCACGCCCAGCGGTAGCACCTGGACCGTTGTAAGTGAGTCGCAGAGCGAGAGTGCGGATAGCTTCCAGGCAAGCTCGTCGTTCCCCACATGGTCGGCCGTGTTTTACAACAACGAGACGATCACGTGCCCGGAGTAAGGATGGTCCCATGAGAACACTATACGTCCCCCTCGCTTGTGTCGCGGCGCTCTTGCCGTTGGCGGCGCTGGCACCCCGCTCCCTCGCGCAGACACCGCCGATCACGGTGCGCCTGGAAGCCCCAAAGCAGCCGCTGAAGGCTGGGGAGCGGCTGCTCCTAAGGGTAAAGGTAACGGACATCTCGGACCACGATGTGTCCGTCGGACTCACGGGCGGGGAGGCCTGGGGAATAGGAGTTATCTATCAGGTGCATGTCCGCGACCAGCATGGCCGTCCGGCTCCCCTCCAGCCCCCTCCTCCGCCGCCGCCAAAGCGGAAGGGTTACGTCTATATGAGGGCAGGAGGCAGCATGCACGGCGTCAGGATCGGGCCCGGGCAGTCCGCCTATGACCACGTCAATGTGACGTACTACTACGACCTGAGTCGGCCGGGGAAATACAAGATCTGGGTCGCCGTACTCGGCTATCGCGGGCCGCACGGTCCTGTCAGATCGAACACAGTCACGGTGACCGTCGTCAAGTAGGTTTGGGTGGCGCCCCGTCGTGGCGCTTGGCTCCAGACAGAGGGAGAGAGGCTGACACTGGCTCAATCAGCCCACGACTTGCAGGACGCGCGCCATATACTGGCGGGGTCCCCGTCGGTCCCGGAGACGGCCAACGGCGGATGATTGGTTTTGGGGTGTCCGGCTACAAACGAAGGTTTGAGTGAAGCAAGAAACATACGGCACGTGGTTGTGGAGAAGCAGACATGGAGGTGAGCAATGGCCAAGGTGCGGAGATGGAAGGAAACACTATTGCTGGCTTGTGTGACTTTGTTCCTGTCAGTCGCACAGGGATGGCCGCGCGGAACGCGCAATGTTGCCAGCAGCACCTACCCGGTTTATTCGAGGCTGGTAACCAGGGCAAATGGCAAAACCGCCCTGGGTGTTGAGTTGTCAGCCCGGAAACCTTATGTGCGGCTCGTCCGGGCCTCGCAAGCTCCTGTCCGGATGCCCTTGGCTGCCGGCGCCTACGTGGCCATGGCCGGCGCGCCCCTTGCGGCGCCAGCAGCTGCGTCCGCCGCGGCATCAAGCTGCCCCGTTTCTTGTAATACGGTCGATGCTCCCTGCTGCAGTATAACTGCCGCCTCGTGTTGTGATCATTATTGCGGTATTGGTGGCGGCTCGTGCTACACGGTGGCCTGCACCGGCGGCTTTAATGGTACCGTAACAACTCTTTGCAATACCTGTGGTGAGGGGACTTGCGTTAATTTTTGCAATGCATCTTATTAGGCTTGGTTTGTGTTATGGGAAGTCTGGATCTTGAATCGGCGTTAGCGTCTTGCAGGTATTATCCGGTCCAGGTGGATCTGGACCGCCGCCTGGTTTGGTTTGCGGAGATCGAGCGAGAGGTGTATTCCCGTGCTGGCTTTCTCGTGCCGAAGCATGCAGCAATGAGCGATGAGCGCTACGGGTTCAATCTGGATGATGTGCTTCTATACGACCTGAGCCTTCCCATTGGCGGCGCTCTGTCCCATTACATTTTCATTTCGGCGTTCTGCTGTTCAACGCTGCTTGCTCGGCTTCTCGACCGGGTGCCGGATTGCCTGGTCCTGAAGGAGCCAAGCGTCCTAGGTCAACTTGCGATGTTGCGCTACCGTCCCGGAACGATGGAGGAGAATACGGACCGGGAAAAGGAGTGGAAAATATGGGGCGAGCTAGGCATCCGGCTGCTGACACGTACTTTTGAATCAGGTGAGACGGTTATTGTGAAAGCTGCCGACGTGTGCAACACGATGGGAGATATGATCTTAGCTAACGATCCGCGTTCAAAGGGGGTGCTACTCTCCGTGGGGTTAAGGACATTTATTCTTTCTGTTCTGAAGCTGGAAAACCGGAGAGTGTGGACGCGAAAGCGGGCGAATTTCTGGCACAAGACGCTGACGCTTTTCCCAGCCTTAAATGAAGTGGATATTTCAGATCTGGATGATGGCCAGAAGGCCGCCTATATCTGGTTCGTTACTGCTGCATTGTGGAATCGCTTGCGAAAGCAGACCGAATCCGAACGGCTGCTGCTGATGGATGGTGAAGAGGTATCAGAAAATCCCGAGAGTGCTCTCAGGATGGTGGCCAGGTTCTTCGGTCTTCCACTGGCAGAGAGTCAGGTAGAAGAGATACTGGCCGACCCGGTGCTGAGCCACCACGCGAAATTTCCCGGCAAAACGTATGATGCTGCCCTGCGGCGGAAAGACCGTGCTGATTGGGAAGCGCGCTTTGGCGCTGACGCTGACCGGGCGATGGAGTGGTCGGCCTCTATCCAGAAAAGGCTGGAAACGGATGGAATTGACCTGACCTCAATGGCAGACGCAGAGCATGAGGAGCTTGTGCTATGAAACAAAAAGCGAAGCTGGTATCTCGATTGTCCTGGGTGGCAGTCGCCTTTGTGATAACTTTCGCCGCGGTGGGGCTGGGCAAAAAAGCATCCTGGGCTGCCCAGGAAAGACCGAGGGATGCAATCCAGGAGGCTGCCGCGACCGCGCCGTCAAATTCCGCCGTGAAGCTTCCTAACCCCAATGCTCCGATGACAGTTCGGCAGGGTGAAGAGATCCTCAGGGAACTCCGCGCCATTCGGATTCTGCTTCAGGACACTGCCGAAGTAGGCGTTCGTGCAAGAAGGTCCCCAGTCCCTCGGAATGTCAAAATGCAGGTCCAGCCTGGTTGGTACGAGCAAGGCCGCGCCGACGCACCGGTGACCATGGTCGAATTTACGGATCTGCAGTGTCCTTTCTGTCGGCGGTTTCAGACTACTACGTTCGCCGAGATCGAGAAGGATTACGTTGATACAGGTAAGCTGCGTTTTATTGCTCTCAGCATGCCGCTTCCGATGCACCTTTATGCCGCGGGAGCGGCAGAGGCATCGCTGTGCGCTGGTGCTCAGGGCAAGTTCTGGCAGTTTCGCGATGCCGTCCTTGCCGACCGTGTGCCTCCGACCTCGATCGTCTTGCTGAAGCACGCAAAGGAGCTCGGATTGAACTTACGGAAATTTCAAACCTGCTGGAAAGATGACAGATATGGGAAGGTAATCCAGGCAGAAAAGAACGAGGCGGCAGCAGTTGGTATCCACGGGACACCGGGTTTTGTGGTAGGACGCCTTGAGGGAGGATGGATCGAAGGTGTTGCGTTTACAGGCGCGAGGCCTTTCCCCTTCTTTGAACGGAAGATTGAGAAAGAGCTTGATGAGCCTGTGTCGCCATTGGCCGGGACATCGCTACCTGATAATAGTGGTTTGCGGCCAAAACTTTGCAAGTCAGCTTCGGTGCGCGCTCGATGAATACGAGCGCTTTAGTTAAGGATTGTTTTCTGGAACGGAACTTCTTTAAAGACGCCGACGCTCTATGGGCGCAGTTGGAAAGCACTCTAACGGTGGCAAGGAATGGTTCCGGGCCGTTGACCCGTGTTGAGGTCCCCGGCGCATACACTTTTCTGATGACGACGCCCGATCGAGTTTTTAAACAAGATTTGGTGCTTTCATTTCTCAACGATCTGCGTCAGTGGGGAAAGGAAAAGGTCGGCGCACGGCATGCGTCGACGCCGCAGATTCATGTTTACATCGACCGCTGCCAGCACGAGCTGGCCCGAGATGCAACTCGGGCCCGGTGGCACTATCTATATTCACTGGCACGTAACAAGGCGGCCATTGTTCGCCTTCTGGCGGAGGGCAGTGTGCGGAAGAAGACGTTCCCCATTAGCCTGAATCGCGTTACCAACTTCCAGTTGCAGTTCAATCAATTTCTGGTGCACGAAACATGCCAGGCCTATGCCTTGCAGGGTCCACGCCGGACTACTCAGCCATTGGAAGGTGCGATTCTGTTCCATGGGTACCTGTGGTGACGGCATGGGAAGCAGGCAGCAAGAAAGATAGCAGGCACAGGGGAAGAATGGACCTCTCCTCGAAAGACGACTCGATCGGCTGGAATCTACAGACTGCTGCTGTCGGTATATTGTGGCCTCGCCAGAGGCAGGCATTGCGATCCAGAGATGCCGTGAACTCAATGGCATACGGCATACGGCACGCAACACGTGCGTTGGTTGACGCTTTTTTGACATTCCTTCCTCAACCTATCTCAGTGTATGCAAGATCCTGTTCGCTGAATCTGGCTCGCCAGCGCTTAGATACCCTTCTGGGTCCCTCGTCTCTAAACGGTCCTCAGCGACGGTTGGTGCAGGTATCGTCTCTCATCGAGGATTGGTCAGGAGGCCGGGTTGGGCTCTGGTTCAATCCAACTGGTGATATTGCGGCGCCCTTTAATTTTCGGTCGGTACTGGGCTTGGCAGAAGTTCCGGTCGCTTCGCTGCATCACACGATCAGTTACCAGCAGTACCTGCAAACGAAATTTCCCTTACTTCTTCTTTCGCGGCCTCGTCCATTTGACGCAATCATATGTACTTCACATGCGGCCAAGCGGGCCGTGGAGCAGGCAATATACCTGACGGCTGAAAGCCTCTCGAGGTCGCTTGGGATAGACCTGCCTTTCAACGGCAAGCTTCCCATCCTTCCTCTGGGTGTTGACACCGATATCATGCGTCCCCGGGGGAAGGAAGCGGCCCGAGTTTCCCTGGGGCTTGATAATCGGGACGTGGTTCTCCTCTTTCTAGGCCGGACGTCGGTGGTTGATAAGGGGGATCTGGTGCCGTGGCTCCGCACGTTGTGCCGGCTACCGCAGCACATGCAAAAGCATCTTGTCATCGTCATCGCTGGACAACAGGAACAGAGCACAGCAACCGAACTCGACAGGTTCCTCAACTCTGAGCATCCTTTGTTCAGGATCAACGCAAGGGGATTTATCCCGGAGCGGGCAAAACCCCTGGTTTACTCGGCTGCCGACATTTTCATCTCGCCGTCCGACTCTGTCCAGGAAATGTTTGGCCTGACTCCGTTGGAAGCAATGGCTTGTGGAGTGCCACAAATCGTCTCCGATTGGGACGGGTACCGGGACATCGTTGAGGACGGAAAGACAGGATTTCTCATCCCGACGGTTTGGGGTTCCTGTACCACGCAAATCGATGCACTTTCGCTGCTGGACCCTGCAGATTGGCAGGATACGCACTTCCACCTTGGGCAGTCAGTCGCCGTGGACTGTGAAGTTTTTCTGGAACGAATTAAGCTGATGATCGAGGATTCACAACTGCGCGCACGGATGTCCAGTGAGTCCCGCCAGCGGGCGGTCGAGCTGTTCAGTTGGCCGACTGTCGTCCAAAGGTACCGCGAGTTGTTTGGCTCGCTGGTTGACGAGGCGCGGAGCTGTACTGGGAGGTCAGGAGACTGCAGTCATCGTTCCGTTCCGCAACCTCGTTATTTTGATCTGTTTTGTCACTTCGCCACTGCAACCCTTGAACCTTCTACATTGCTCTGTCCTTCGACACAACGGTTTCAGGACTCACAGTTGGCCGAGCAGTTTCCTTATCCGGATTTGCAAGATCTTAACCCTGACATCATCAGCCTCATCGATGATGTCATGGCTTCCGATCATGGGCAAATAAGGGTTCAGGAAGTTATTGAGACTTGTCAGCAGGCCACACCGGATTTGGAACAGGGCGTTGTCTGGCGACACTTGATGTGGCTAATTAAATACGGATTTGTGCGAGCAGCCTGAAGGAAAAAGGGAAGACTGTTCGGGAAGAGAATCATTTGGTGTTTCACGGAACTGCATCGTAGACTTCCAGCCACGGTTCAATTAATTCTTGGTGAAGTGGGTAACTATGGCAAGAATCCCGGTAGGAATGAGACGCCCACGAGAGCAGGGGTTCACGGTGTTTTTTACCGGGCTTTCCGGAGCGGGGAAGTCGACCATTGCCGAGATCCTTCAAACTGAATTATCAAAGATGAGCGCTCGCCGGGTCACCCTGCTGGATGGTGATTACCTCCGCAAGCATCTTTCTTCCGACCTTGGGTTTTCAAAACACGACCGCGACACAAACGTTCGCCGCGCCGGCCACCTTGCATCCGAGATTACCAGAAAAGGCGAAATCGTGGTTTGTGCCCTTATTGCTCCTTATGACTCGGCGCGGAAACAAGTTCGTGACATGATTGAACCTTACGGTGGCTTCGTGCTGGTCCATGTTAATACTCCATTGAGGATCTGTGAGCAGCGGGACCCGAAAGGTCTCTACGCTAAGGCGAGAGCTGGCCTGATCAAGGATTTCACCGGTGTCAGTGACCCATACGAACCACCGCAAGATGCAACAGTTGTTATCGATACTACCAATTTGAGTCCAGAAGAGTCCGCACACAAGATTTTACTTTGTCTCCAACGCTTAGGCTACGTTCCAAGAAAACATAACAACTTTCGAAGGCCACAATTTGAGCTCGTGAATGGACAGGATGCAAAAGTCTTTAGGTTCAAGTGGTAGGCTTAGAAAACCAGGACAACTGCAAGGGGGATTGTCCTGTGAAACCGGCTTCACCATGATCGAGCTGCTGGTCGTGATTGCCATCATCCTGATCATGGCGTCGTTTGCCGCTCCGATCTACAGCCGGATCGTGACCCGCTCGCACGAAGCCGTTTTGAAAGACGACCTCTTCACCCTGCGCGAGATGATCAACCGGTACACGCTCGACAACCACAAGCCGCCCGAATCCTTGCAGGCGCTGGTGAAGGCAGGCTATTTCTCGGGAGGCCTGCCCATCGATCCCTTTACCGGCTCCAACCAGACCTGGCGACCGGTGATCGAGCAGGGCCAGATCAGCCCGGAGAAAACCTTCACCGGCGTGGTCAACGTCCGCAGCGGGTCGAACGCCCGCTCGCTCGAAGGAACGCCCTACAGCAGCTGGTAGCCTGCGGGTGAGATTATTGCGGGAGGTTTGACATGAAAGACATCCAAGGCCATGATTACACCTGGACGAAATCCTGGATCGAGTTCAAAGCTCCCAATGAGCCGGGCGTCTATTCGCTCCGCGACAGAGAAGGCCGGTTAATTTATGTCGGCAAAGGCAACATCCGGGAGCGCCTGTTGAGCCACTGGAACCGGGAGAACTCGACCGACCTTGCCATCTGGAGTCATAACCCCCGCACCTTCCGCTTTGAACTGACCCGCCATCCCGCCGAGCGCCAGGCCGAACTGGTCCGGGAACTCCATCCCATCTGCCCGCCGGTTTCGCACTCCCTCTTTGCCCGGCATTAGCCCAAGTTCGTCACAAGAAGAGTCGGAACTAGTCTAAGTGCTGTGAGATCAGTTCAAGCTACGTGCGAGTCTGCACTACATTCCTGATCAAAACTGAACCGTTCAGGGATGGCGATTCCAAGCTGGGCGAGGAGTTTTTTCTGTTCGGTTGTGGGTGTGGTGGTGCGCCGGAGTCGAATCTCACGGCCGTCGGTGGTGGGCAGCACGATATCGGCGCTGACCAGAGTGCCCAGCAAGTCCAGAGCGCCTTGGCCGGA
>JAKASH010000060.1 GCA_021828225.1 Acidobacteriota bacterium
GATGCGCGCGTTCCTGGGTAACGCGCTGGTGAGGGATTCAACGGCTTCTTGAATGCTCGTTTGAACCGTTCCCCAGACCGACAGATGATATTCGCGAGGTAGGCCCGGTGCATAGAATGACACGCGGTTTCGTGCCGTGACCAGCGCAAGCTTTTCCAGTTGCCACTGATCCGGCACAACCGGCGCGTCAGCGATCTTCTGGAGGAACTTATCGCCGGACGGGTTCTCCTTCAGCATGGCCGTGAATTCCGGCCCTCCCGTACCTTCCTCGCAGGCAGCCACGAGGAGGATTTCCCCCCGGGACTTGACAACGTGAGAGGCCGCGGTGATCCCCTTAATCGACTGGTAAAATGTGAGGTCGAGCGGATATCCACCCGCCGAGGTAACGACTGCGTCCGCAGGATCTTCGACAGTTTCAAGCATTGCGCTGGAGACGAACTCAACTCCTTTACGGTGCGCTTCCACGGGATTACCGGCAAAGACGCCCGCGATTGACCGCCGGCTCCCGTGCTGGATTCGAGTGAGCGAAACGTCAACCATAAACTCGTGGCGTGCCATCCGCGCAATCTCAAGGAGTTCGCGATGAAGCGGGTTGCTCTCGATAGACCCTTCGGTAGCCCGTGGGTCTCTCATGAATTTGGGACTGTGAAGCACGCTGATCGTTTCCGCCGCAGCCAGGCCTGGAGCAACAAGCTTGCGCCCTCCTGAGTAGCCGAGCATCAGATGCGGCTCGATGAATCCCAGCGTCATACGCAAATCAGCGGAAACGAATCGGGCATCGATGTAGACAGGAGTGCCCGACTCGGTTCTGCCCAGATACAGATGCTCGGAAAGCTCCCGCGCGTGATGATTCACCACACGGTACTTTTGTGGGATGTCGTCTCCGCAGATCTCCCGAATTTCGTCTTCGGTGGCCGGGCGGTGGAGGCCTGTCGCAATCAGGATGGTGATTTTTCCTCTCGATATACCGGCGGCTTCGAGCCTGGCCAAGACAGGAGGCAGGATGTCCCGGTTGGGCACGGGACGTGTGATGTCACACACCGCGATAGCAGCGGATGCCTTTCCCGCGGCAACTTCGGCCAGGGACGGGGACGCTATCGGCGAGTCAATCGCCTGCTCGATTGCCGCCCGTGGATCGCCAAGCGGAACGGCCGAACGAGCTTCCAGCACACGATAACGGAAGCCTTCCGGCAGTTCCAGAGATAGCCCCGATTTTCCGAATGCAAAGTCAACTCTCATAACACCACGCTACCACAACAACGCAAATAGAGCTCTGGCATCTCTAAGGCTCTTCGAACCGGGAAGCCTGCATAAACCGGGAGTTTTTTCCGCTTCTTGAGGTCAACTTTCAAACGCTTGTTGCTTCGTGCGTCTAGTCTGTGCTCAGCGGGTCGAAAAAGAGGCCGCTGACCACAGCATCGGGGCCGCGAACCGCATTGATGCGCAGCCGAACGGAGTCATGGCAATCAAAGATCAGATATTTGCCCTTCTCGAAAGAGGAGATCATTTGCACCGGAGCGGCCAGCACGAGGCTGGGTAGGCTGTAAATGTCCACCGTCTGCTGCCTGCCCTTACGGTCAAAGTCGACGGCATAAAGAGCCAGGCGATAGTGGTGAGCGTGTTTGAGACGAATATCCACATACATGGTTGCCTGCCCCCAACCCCACGGTTTGGACGAAGTGGCGTAGAGGTTTTCCTTTCCCGCTTTCCACGATAGTGGATGGGAGTAATAAGCGCCGGCGACGCGCAGGCCCTTGTTGCTTCGGTCCGGCGCCAGCGCCCGGGGATCGTGGCCGCTGGTGGGCCACTGGACGTAGCGTCCCGAGCTGCAGGTAACTGATTCGACGTAACTGGGCAGGCTCTCTTTGGCTTTCCCGTCGCCATCGTAATCGAACAGCACATAGCCATCCCCGCCATACACGCCGCCCCAGTTGCCGCTGGTCTTGTCATCCTGGCCGGACACCTTCACCGAATACACCAGCGGTTGCGGGACGTACGCGGGAGTCCGGCCATGATAAGAGATGTCAAACGTGTATCGACCGGGCTGGACGCTGGTGAAATATATCCAATCTCCGCTTTCAGTGGCACCGGAAATTCCTGCTACGCTTTGGTAGCTGCCACTCCAGGCCGTTTGGCCGTTCACACGTATCGCTGTAATCGTGCGCTCAAGTTTGGGCACGCCGATGCGGGCCTTCACGCCCTGAGGAATTACAACGTCTGCCGTGCCGCGTTTGAAATCGAAGCTGGCATGAATGACCCCGTGCGGTGTTGGGGCGTCCGCGGCGACGCTGGTCAGCAGCCGTCCCGGATGCGGCGTGATGTCCACAGTGGAGAAACCCGGAGCAGTCGGCCTGATTCCCGCCACGTACTCCGTAAGCCAGGTGGTGCAACCGGTGCTCCAAGGGTGGCAAAGACTTGTGGGACCTGCCAGGCACGACGGGATGGGACCGTTCTTGGCGACCACAGCGTTCCAGGACGGCCAGTAACATTCAAAGAAGGTTGTCCCGCCATATTCGATCTGGCCGCCCCAGTCTTCCAGCACGGTTTGCAGCGCCTGGTCCGTCCAGTTCATCCTTCCCATGGCTTCAATGATGAAGTATTCGTTGAAGGGAGATAACGAAATCCGCTCAACCGGGTTGGCGAAATCGCGCTGATACAGAAGCTTCTCCTGGGCCGCTGTAGGGACGTCAGCGTTGGTCGCATCAGAGGCGGCGAAAATGCCGACATCGCGGACCCAGTTGGGCTTGGCTTGAATCGACTCCCCATGTTGCCGCGCCATTTGCTCATATTGTTCCTGGAGGGCGTTGTGGCCGATGGCTCCCATGGCCCAGGCAAACCGGCGGCACGTTTCGACGAAAAGCATGCGATACGCTTCACGCGACTCGTGGTTGCCATATTTAATGAAGCCGCCTAACCGATCATCCCATCCATAGAAAACGATCTCGGGATGGTCGAACATGTTTTTGGCCTGCGTCAGCTTGGCCTGAACATTCGAGATGTACTGCTGTAGCGTCGTCTCGTCGCCCGTGTAATGGTAGTAATCCACCAGGCTAAGCACCCAGTAGAGCGCATAACTGGCGATGTGGTTGTCATCGTTGGCAGTCACGGCCAGATTCTTCTTAACAAACCCCCAGTTGCCGAAGGCCACCATCGAGGTGGATTGAGCTATATGCGCATCGCCGGTCCACGAGATGCGGTCGCCCCGCTCCATGAGGATGGCGCCAAAATAGTTTTTCAGAAGATTCAGCTTAACCGTGTACGCTCCGGTATACCAGATCCGAGTCAGCATCGGATCGCTGCATGAGAAGCTGCCATTGTAATTGGTCGGCTTGGTCTGGCAGACCAACCGGACGGCGGAAATATGCCAAGGCTTGCCGGAAAATGAGTGGATATAAATCCAGCCGAACCGTACCCCCTCGTAATATTCGGGATTCAGCTTGAGGCGATACGTGTTACCGATCCGCTCGGGCGCCGCAATGGCATTCTCGTTGGCGGGGGCATTGAATTCACTGACTCCCATCTCCACCTTGCCGGTCAGGTCGGAGCTGTCAAACTCGATCCACGCGGCGCTTTCCGTGCCGAAATCAAATCGGATGTCTCCGGTTCCCTGAACGGTGATGTTACATGATTCCGCGCACGCGGACTGGAGGCCTTTAAACGCCTGGGGTGTAGAGGTGGAAACAGTAGCCGGGCGCAGTATGTAATATTGCAACGCATCGTCGGCGTCGGTATGCTGCCACCGATATCGCACCAGCGGATCCGGCGACAGCGTCATCGTCGGCCCGGTGAATTGGCCGCCATGCAGTGGCTCATACGGCTCGGCTATCGGCGAAGGACCGGGTACCAGATGTGTCGCCACGAAATATTTGTCCTCACCGCGTGTGGTCCCGCCTCCGAATGCCGGCAAGGTGGGCCAAATGCTTGTTAGGCCAACGGCGCCCGTGACCTTGCCGACTTCAACCAGGAATTCCCGGCGATTCTGCTTGCTATCGTCCCTTTCTTTCCCTTTTGTGTGATCCATACCCATCGCCCCCATTTGGCAGGATTCATAGCCTGCTTATTTAGTTGCCCACAAGGTTCACAACTATAACACAGCCGCGGAGAAGTTAATTCGTTTGGGGCAGTATGACAGATTGAGGTACACGGAACGTTCTACCTGGATAGGAGTTTCCTTTTTTCGCGCTCGCAACTCAAGGCAATCCCCAACCAGCCATCGAGATTGACAACGGGTTATTCTCTTCGTAGACTGAGGTGTTTCTGCTCGATAGGCCCATCCATCCTAGGGGCTTCACTCTGGGTTGATCGAGAGGGTTTGCCAATCTCTATACACCAAGGAAACTAAATCTATGCCAGGAATTATCAAGGAAAGACTCTTCACTCCAGGGCCGACACCGCTCCTTATGGAGGCTCAGGCGCGCGCGTTGACGGCCACGCTCCATCACCGCACGGAAGCGTTCAAGAACCTGATTCGCGAGACCGTCGAAAATCTGCGCTACTTCTACAACACCAGCAACGATGTTCTCTTCTTTACCAGCTCCGGCACGGGCGCGATGGAAGGCGCGGTATCAAACCTGACTTCTCCCGGCGATCGTGTGCTGGT
This sequence comes from Acidobacteriota bacterium, assembly GCA_021828225.1. The sequence goes on from JAKASH010000060.1 coordinate 4,601, forward strand.
GGGGACAGCGGGGAAATTCGGCGAACGGTGGGGGCAGCTCGCAAAGGCCTATGGCCTTGATGCGGTTACAGTTGAAGCTCCTTACGGGCAGCCGCTCAGCGTGGAGGGGATCGGGAAGCGGCTGAAGGATGACGGGCCTTTCAAGGCCGTCTATGTCCAGGCCACTGAAAGTTCTACCGGGGTCAGCCATGATGTGAAAGCCATCGGCGAGCTTGTGAAGCCTTTGCCGGAGACCTGCCTCGTGGTCGACGCGATCACGGGCCTGGGCACAACTGATTTGAGACCGGACGAATGGAGCCTCGATATCGTCATCGGAGGCTCCCAAAAGGCCCTGATGATACCGCCGGGCCTGGCATTTGCCAGCGTAAGCGCGAAGGCCTGGAAACTGATTGAGAAATCCAAATCGCCCCGCTTTTACTTTGATTATGCAAAAGAGCGCAAGAATCTGGCCAAAGGGGAGACAAGCTATACGCCTGCCACAACGCTGGTGGTCAGCCTGCACGCCGCACTTGAATACATCCGCAAGGTAGGCCGTGAGAATCTGGTCCAGAACGCTGCTTTCCTCGCAGAGGCGACGCGCGAAGCTGCAAAGGCGCTGGGACTCAGCCTCTTCGCCACGGCGTCTCCTGCCAATGCGTTGACGGCCATTCGCGCTCCGGAAGGCATGGATTCCGGGGCCGTCGTGAAAGAAATGCGTTCGCGTTTCGGGGCCATCATCGCCAACGGCCAGGGGTCGATGAAAGGGCAGATCTTCCGGCTGGCCCATTTGGGATATTACGACGCACTGGAATTGTTTGCGGCGATCGCAGGGCTGGAAATTGCGCTGTACAAACTTGGCCACAAGTGTGAACTCGGCAGTGGTGTGCGCCGGGCGCAAGAGGTTTTCCTGCGCCACGCAGCGTAGATTTTTGCTTAAGGCTTTCACCCATCGCTTTATACGAAGGGAGATCAATTCCGAGCTTGCGTAGATCCGAAGCGCGGGCTTTGGAGTGTGTCTTATGAAAGTCCTGATAGCGGACAATGTGTCCAAACGAGCCGTGGAGGTTCTTGAAGAGGAAAAGTCCTGGGATGTTGTCTTCCTCCCCGGCAAGAAGGACGCGTCCTTAGTGGACGAAATTGCCGATGCAGACGCGCTGGTGGTGCGAAGCGCGACAAAAGTAAAGGCCGACCTGCTGGCCCACGCTAAACGCCTGCGCGCCATCGGGCGTGCCGGTTCCGGGGTTGACAACGTGGATCTGGAGGCTGCCACCAAGCGCGGCATCGTGGTGATGAACACGCCGGGCGGCAATGCGAACAGCGTCGCTGAGCAGACGATGGGTCTCCTGGTGTGTTTGGCGCGCCGGATTCCACAGGCGGATGCCTCAATGAAAAGAGGAGCCTGGGAAAAGAAGAAATTGACCGGTACGGAATTGCGTGGAAAAACGCTGGGATTGATCGGCATGGGCAGGGTTGGAAGTGAAGTGGCTCGGCTGGCTCGCGCATTTGCGATGAGCATCGTTGCTTACGATCCTTACGTGCCGTCGAGGCTGGCACAGGAGCAGGGCGTGCAGTTAGTGAAGATCGAGGACCTGTTACACTCGAGTGACTACATCAGTTTGCATACCGCAGCCACGCCGGAAACACACCATCTTATCAATGCCGAGACGCTCGCCAAAATGAAGCCTGGCGTTCGAATTGTTAACTGTGCTCGCGGCGACCTTATCAAGCAAGAAGATCTTCTGCAGGCGCTGGAGAGCGGGCACGTCGCCGGAGCAGCGCTAGACGTATTCGAAAAAGAGCCGCCCACGGATTCTCTGCTGGTTGCGCATCCGAATGTGATCGCCACACCCCATATTGCCGGTTCAACCGACGAGGCTCAGGAGATTGTGGGAATTAGAATTGCGGAACAGATCCGTGATTACCTGCGGCTGGGCATGGCTCGCAACGCTGTCAATATGCCGGCGATCTCTCCTGAGGAGTACAAGAAGCTTGAACCTTATATTCAGCTTGGAGAGAAACTTGGCGCTTTTGTGGCCCAGATTGCCGGTGAACGTCCGGAGGAAGTGAAGATCAGCTACGACGGTGGTTTGGCGGAACTCGAGACGCATTTTGTAAAGAACGCCGTGCTCAAAGGAATTCTTGGAAAGGTCCTTTCCGACGAGGTCAACCTGATCAATGCCGGAGCCCTGGCTCAGGAGCGGGGTCTGGAAGTTGTAGAAGTCAGAAGTGTACGTCGAGCTGCCTATTCGAATACGCTCGGCATCGCACTTCGGACCGAAAGCGATTCGCCTTCCGTTCTGGGCATGGTTGGACGCCGCGGGATGCGCATTATCGGCATCAACGAAATGGATATTGAGGCGCCGCTCAAGGGATTCATTCTTTTCATTCGGAATCAGGACGTGCCTGGCGTCATCGGGCGCGTAGGGACGGTCTTGGGCGAGCACAAAGTCAATATCGCCAGCTTTGCCCTGGCCAGGAGTCAACAGGCCGGAGAAGCGCTCGGCCTGATCAACGTCGATGATCCGATTTCCCAGGAAGTGCTGGGCGAGATCCGCAAAATACCCGCAGTGCGCTTTGCCTGCGTTGTGGAAGTATAGCGGCCTGGCTGCCCTTTGTCTGCGCGGTTCAGATCGATAAACTTCTGGAAGACCTCTGCTGCGTGAAGATTAAGTCGTGCTGGCTGGCGAGATTGAAGTAGAAATTTTGCCCGCTAGGCAGCTCGGGTTCTGGAGAGGCCGAGGTGTCTTCCGACCATTTCAGCCAGTTCAGACGCGGCCAGGGGCTTTTCGCGGTAATCGATAGCTCCCATTTGCATGGCTTCCAGATAGCAATCAATATCCGAACTGCGCGAAAGGACAAAGACAGGAACTTTCTGATTCCTCTCGAACGCTCGCGCAAGAACTGATCGTCCCTCAAACGCAGCGGTTCCCTGGCTCACAATCACCAGATCAAAGTCTTCCCGCTTGATGTAATCGGCTGCTTCCTTATGAGAAGCAATTGATCGCACCTCGTAGCCCTCATGTTGAAGGATCGCGGAATAATAAAGCAGATCGTTTAAGTCATCATCGACCACAAGCACTCTTCGCCTTCTGTGGGGAGTGATTGCCGTTCCTGTGCCAACTCCGGCCGTCTTTTGCTGCATCATTTCTCCCTTCCTACGTTACCAGATTCTTTCCACAGGGCTCTTGCGGTCTACCGTCCTTCTCGGTGTCCTTTCAGGACCGCAACTGAAAGGGCAATCCGTTGTAGCCTATGATCGAGCAATAACACGTTCTGGCGATCCTGCATTCCAGTCCACAACCCAAGCCCTGTAAAATTAGACAGACAAATCCGGCGAAAGGTTGCGTCCAATTTGCATTCAGTTGAGGTGCCTGGCCGGATTCCGCGTGGGTGCCTGAGCTAACCCTACTCCAGCTCTTCAATCTTGATCAGGAAATATCGGAGCAAACCTTCACGCAGCTTGGTCACTTCGTACCATAGTCGGCATCGTACTTCACGCTGCCGATGACATAGGTAAACGCATCGCTCTTCGGAAATTGTCCATGCCATAACCCGATCCTCCGATGCGCAGGCTCGCCACTAGGGTGGGCACGCTACGTGCCAAACCATCGATTGCTGGCTCTTATTTATTAAGTACTTACGTGCCGGCACCAAGTGATTTGACGAAGGTTCTTTCATGGAGTGCAAAGTCTTGCGCGGTCTCAACTACTCTTGTTACCTCTCCGTTTCATCCGGCAGACCTGGAGTTCGTGTGCAAAATGGTTCAACTCGCTTGGATCCTGGCTGCAACTGGAGATCTTGCCCGGCTCTGCCTTCCATAATTTTGCTTGGATTCGGACCGGCGGAACACTCTGCTGCGGGAGGATTAGGCTCTGCGGTCGGGCCAAGACACGATAGCCAGTGGTAGGAGAAAGTTCTCAGGCTTTGCCGCCGAGCCCAGCTTTGGCGCGTATCTTCCGGATCGTCGGATACAAACCGAAGGCAATCATGAAAACGATAACAATGTAAACCCACGCAGGGATGTTCCGTCCGACGATGAGCAGATAGAGATACGCCGAGATGAAGAAGAAAGAGGCGGCCAGAACGGGAATAACGATGGATTGCTTTCGGCGGAGGCTGCGGATGATCCATGCCACGCAGAGAGTGAAAAAAGGAATGGCGCCGAGATAGATGCCGCCGAAGATGGCGGGGTTGACGTTATATTCCCTTCCCAGGTTCGCGAACCAGTCACGGAACCAGTTTTCCAGCCAATTGATTCCTAGCTGAAGTTGCGAATAACCTTTGCCGTAGCCAGACTGGTCATTCAGTCCCCAGTTATAAGTCTGAAAATGGATCGTGTATTTCCCGTCCCGGAGCATCTGCCCGGCCTCCGGTGGGCCAAACTTGAGCAGGAAGCCTCGGAGTCCGCCGGGATACAAATCAAAATCCTTTCGATACCATTTGAAGATCGGACTGATGATCGCTTCATGTTTGTCCGGATAGAATCGGTTGAGCGATGGGTTTGCCAGCCACTCGCGCACATTGTCATCCAGTTGCTGGTCTAGCCGGCTGGCGACGTAGGCTTCGCGTCTGAGCGGCGGGCAACTGCGCGAGGCGCACACCAGCGCGGCATGAATTCTGGGATCTTTCATCTCCCGAAGGCGTGACTCGATTTCATCCAATGAGACCGCCTCCCCGCCCAGACGAAAGCGCCGGGCCTTGAAAGGCCGCTGAGTGTCCCAGATGCTCTTTGTAGGGTAATTCTCAACAATCCACTCGACTGTCATGGAATTATAAGCGTTGATCAGCAAAGCCTCTTTCGCGGCCGGTGACAACGGCTGGGAGCCCGATTGGCCGAGGCTTGTGACATAATCTCGAAGCTTCTTCCACCCCTGTTCTTTAAGCTTTGCATAGTCAACCCGATGTTGCTGATTGACATAATCGTGCAGGATTTTGTCCCAGGGTGAGGGATCAACGCGCGGCAAAAAGCCCTTCGCTGCCGGCAATAGAAGCAAGATGGCAATAACCGCTGATCGTAGCATCACGGGAGACGCGCCTGAGTCATTACCCAAATTGAGACATTGTAGAGAAGCTGATGGGAAATAGTACCCCTTTCTGGATGTGCCCCTATGTAATGATGAATGATTTCCAGATTCGTTACATCAAAGACTTCGCGTTTTTTTCATAATGGCTGTTCGATTGATCCGGAGGCGCAGCAGGGAGACTCGATTTCGAAGTAGCAAACGGAAAGCATCTGCAAAGTCGCTGGACGTTTCCACTATTAGCTGTCAGATTCGAAAAAGACCCACTTTCATTCTTGCAGGAACACTTTCGAGTGGGAACGAACAAACCGTTAAGAAACTCGATTGTGCAATG
>JAKASH010000061.1 GCA_021828225.1 Acidobacteriota bacterium
CGATCTTGCTGTTGACAATATCTCTCAATTCTTTACTGGGCTTGAAGTAAGGGATCGCTTTGGCAGGTACTTCAACTCGTTCCCCGGTTTTCGGATTCCGGCCCACCCGGGCATTCCGTTGGCGTGTTCTGAAGCTTCCGAAGCCCCGGATTTCGATCTTGTCCCCACCACGCAGGGACTTAACGATACCTTCGAAGATGGTATCGACGATGACTTCGGAATCCTTCCGGCTCAGTTCTGTTTTTCGAGCAACATCATCAATCAAGTCAGCTTTAGTCATGCTCGACTCCTCAGTCTAAGATTGGAACCGGGTACCGTTCACAAGCAATTGCCCGCTCCGTTCTGAAAAGACGGTGTTGCTGCCTGTGACTATTGCGAATTGTTGCGATCCCCCGGGGCGCCGGCCCGCACCATGGCTGGGGTCGTAATGCCTGCCGAGGAAAACGCTTCGGCCATCCGTGAGAGGCCGGTGGGTTCAGGAGCTTTTTCTCGCTCCTGTGGAGCTTTCCAGTCCGCCGTTCTCGTGCTCAGGCTGATTTTCTTTTCTTCTGAATTGAGCCGAATGACACGAAAGTCGAGTTCGTCCCCGACTTTCGGAATGCCTTCTTCGCTTCCGGAACGGCTGTTTTCGATCTCCGAAATGTGGCACAATCCTTCGATACCTTCTTCAATTTCGGCAAAGATCCCGAACGATGTTCGCCGGGTGACCTTGGCATGCACGGTGTCACCCACGCTTGTTTTACCGAAGAAATTCTCCCACGCGTCGGGCTGAAGCTGTTTCAGTCCCAGGGACAGGCGGCGATTTTCCGTATCGACGTTGAGAACAACTGCTTCAATCTGCTGGCCCTTGCGCAGCAACTCGGAGGGGTGCTTCACGTTCTTGGTCCAGGAAAGATTCGAAACGTGGATCAGACCATCGACCCCTTCTTCAACTTCCACGAAAGCTCCGAAGTCCGTAAAGTGGCGGACACGGCCCTGCACAACGGTTCCCACGCCCATGCGTTCGCTGAGGCCATCCCACGGGTCGGGCAGCGCGTGCCGCAGGCTGAGGGAAATTCGCCGTTGCTCGGTATTGACGTCCAGGACCGCAACTTCCACCTGCTCTCCAGGCTTTAGAATTTTCGAGGGGTGGCGGAGTCGCCTTGTCCAGCTCATCTCCGAGATGTGGATCAGGCCCTCCACTCCCGGTTCCAGTTCTACAAACGCGCCGTAATCCGTGACGCTGACAACCTTTCCTCGGACCCGGTCACCGGCATGATATTCGGAGGTTACCTGTTCCCAGGGGTCGGGGCTCAGTTGTCTCAGTCCCAGAGAAACACGTTCTTTCTCCTTATCAAACTTGAGAACCTTGACCTGCAATTCCTGCCCGACCTGAACCACTTCGGAAGGATGTGCTACGCGCGTCCACGAGAGGTCGGTCAGGTGCAGCAGGCCGTCCATGCCTCCAAGGTCCACAAACGCCCCGTAATCCGTCAGGTTCTTCACGATGCCGGTCAGGACTGCCCCTTCAACCAGATTTTCGAGAAGCAGTGCCTTTTTCTGGTTGTTTTCTTCCTCCAGCGCTTTCCGCCGGCTGACAACAACATTGTCTCTCTTTCGGTTGAGCTTAATGACCTTGCAAACGATTTCCTGGCCGATCAACTCATCGAGGTTCGGGTGGGGTTTCAAATCGGCCTGCGAGCCCGGCATAAAAGCCCGTATGCCCACATCAACTTCAACGCCGCCTTTGACCCGTCCGACCACGCGGCCCTGGATGGGCTTCTCTTCGTAAAAGGCTCGTTCGACGTCTTCCCACAATTTTTCCTGCACTGCTTTGCGGCGCGAAATCACAGCGGTTCCGGTCAACTCGTCAAACTTTTCAACAAGGACGTCAATGGTCTCACCGGTCTCGACGGTCAATTGGCCGTCTTCGGAAACAAATTCGCTGCGGGGAAGTACGGCTTCGCACTTCAATCCCAGATCGACGAATACTTCTTCGCCGGTCACCTTCAAAACGTGACCTTGAACAATCTCTCCCACGGCCAGAGAGGGACCCGCTTCCATGCTTTCCATCAGGCTCTGAACGTCGCTGGCTTCAAGTGCCTCGTCTTCAGGCACCTCAGATTCGGCAGCCGACGTTTCGGTGCTGCCTGCGGCTTCCGCACCGGCTGCAGATTTCTGTTCCGCAACTGCCGGAATGCCCTCGCCTGATTCCTCCACGGAAAACGGGGCGCCATTGGGTTCATCGCTAGCGGCGGGAACCTGAATAGTTCCGTCTTTGGGTTGGGCCTGGAGTGTGGGATCTACGAGTTCGGTTGGGTCGCAGTGCGCAGCGACATCCGCTCCACCCTGCGATTCCGGTGAGATGGCCACCTCACTCGAGTTGGAGTGATTCTCTTGCGAAGACATTAACTTACCTCCCTGCCCTAAAACCGACGCCAATCATAAGTGAGTATGTATTTTACCGTTCTCTGAAAAGGGAAGTCAAACTGATCGACGGCGTATACGGGAACAATTTTTTATTCGATATGGAACCTGAATCCGGCCTGCTTGATGGCTTTCCGGTAATCGTCGGAGTTCATTTCGACGAGTTTGCACATTTCGTACAGCCGGGACGAAAGAGTCGGGCCCAACTGGGCCAGTGACCGGTCGATTTCCGGGATCGAATCGCCCGATGGAGCGCGGACGTCGCGCCGTTTGGGCCGCTCAGAAGGCAGAGAGGTGGTGATCAGCGTGACTTTCTTTTCGTTGTAGCGTGAACTGATGATGTGGGCCAAAGTTTCCCGCACCCAGTCGGTTGGGTCCGAAGCCGTCAAATCGTCAAGCAGCAGAACCTCTACGTCCAGTACGGGGCCCAGCACGCGCATTTCAGACGTCTGCGAAACCGGATTATAGCTGTCGCGGATATCCTTCAGCAGTTTCAGGAAGTCGTAATAGAGACACGGAACGGCTTTGCGCACCATCAGTTCCCGCAGTACCGCGACACCCAGATGGGTCTTACCAACACCCGTAGGCCCCACAAACAACAGGCCGAAATCTGTGGGATATTCCTCCACGAGTTTCTGAGAATAGAGCTTGGCAGCAGCCAGGCTGCGGTTGGGCTTGCCCGTCTGAGGGTCATTGCGAATGTCAAAGTTTTCAAAGGCGCAATGCTCGTACCGGCGGGGGATTTGGGCCTGCTTCATCAGCGATTCCGAGTGCAGAGATTTCTCGCACTCGCACCGCGCCATGCGCCGAACACCGTTCGACTCAACCGGCCTCCAGCCGGTACCTTCGCAATAGGGGCAATCCTTTTTGGCCATTGCGCAACCTGCAGCAAATTCTAAATCACTTCGGACATGAAGGGGAAGGGAATAAGACTGTCGAGGCACTTCCGGCTTGAACCTGGGCTCGCCGAACCAGGCAGCCTCGCACGCTCCAATCCGGAGAATATCGGGCTATGGCCGCTCTTTCGAGCGTTGCATGCGGATCAGGTAAGGGGGGATGACCCGGACCAGCGCGTTCTGCACTTCTTCGTTTGACTCGCCGGTGCGGCTGAATATTTCTCGCTCGACAAATTTAACGAAGGCTTGCATCTCTTTCTGCATTTCGTCCATGCGCTTTCGCATGTTCAGAATGATCTCCACGCCCGCCAGATTGACGCCCAGGTCGCGAGTGAGATTCAGGATGGTCTCCAGCGCTTCCATGTCCTCGTCGGTGTACAGGCGGGTGTTGCCTTCGCTCCGCGAAGGAATCAGCAATCCTTCGCGCTCGTACAGGCGCAGCGTCTGCGGATGAATGTTGTACATCTCCGCCACGGCGCTGATCATGTAGCCTGCCTTCCCCCGTGTTTTTCTGCCGCGTCGTGCCATATGCCCTTCGAGCGTTTCGAGCCTGGAAACGGCCCTTTACGATCGGACGTTGAAATACTTTTTCAATTCGCTCCGGGGATCTTCGGGATTCAGCCGCTCGAGTTCCCTCAGGATTTCTTTGCTTCGCTCATCGGCGATTCGTGGAACTTTGATTTCAACCTCAACAAACTGATCTCCGCGTTGATTCGCGCGCAGCGAGGGTGTTCCTTTCCCGCGAATCCGCAGTTTCTGGCCGCTCTGTGTGGCGGGAGGAATCCGGATCGTCGTCGGGCCGTCAATCGTTGGGACTTCTACCTTGGTTCCCAGGGCGGCCTCGGCGACGGTAATCGGAACTTTCACGTAGATGTTGTCCCCTTTGCGCTCAAAAAACGGATGGGCCTCGACGTCGGTGACGATATATAGATCACCCGGCGGTCCGCCGTTGGTGCCCGCATTGCCTTTTCCCGGCACGCGCACGCGCGAACCCGTGTCGACCCCGGGCGGAATTCGCACGTCGAAAGTCTCCGGTTTGCGAATGTGTCCAGTACCGTTGCAGGCGGAGCAGGAACTCAGTTGCCGCCCAGTGCCGCCGCACTGCGGGCAGGTCATGGAAAAGCGCATCGCTCCGGCCGTTCGCGTGGCCTTGCCGCTGCCGCCGCAGGCCGGGCAGGTAAACGCCGTCCCGCTTCGCGTGCCCCGGCCCTTGCAGGTGCTGCAAAGCTCTTCTCTTCCGATCGTGATCCGGACCTGCGTCCCGCGAATGGCATCCCAGAAACCCAGATGCATGTGATGCTCGATGTCGCCCCCGCGCGCCGTGCCGGTGGCCGCTTCACGGCCTTCTCCTCCCCGCGTGAAGATCTGGGAAAAGAGATCGCGGAAGCTGGAGCCGAATCCCGCCCCTTTCTCTTCGTGGGGAATGAAATCGGAGAAATCGAAGCCGGAAAAGTCAACGCTTGGCCCTCCGGCTCCGGCCGTTTCGCTCGGACCTCGCGTGTAAGCCTCGTAGGCGCTGGCGGGAATGTTGTCGGAGTAGAAGCCGTACTGGTCGTAAATCTTCCGCTTCTTCTCGTCGCTGAGGACGTTGTAGGCTTCCTGGATTTCCTTGAACTTCTCTTCTGCCTGCTTGTTGCCCGGATTGAGGTCGGGGTGATACTTCCGTGCAAGGCGCCGGTATGCCTTTCGGATCTGATCAGGCTTGGACTTTCGATCCACGCCCAACGCGCCATAATAATCCTTTTGCTTTATTCCTGCGGGCATACCCGGTTCTCTCTCGTGAGCCTACCTCACCATGCTGCTTCTGGCAGCAGTTGGCTGTGTGCACGGAAGTGGTCGGAAGATCTGAGTTCAGGGGGGGTTAACGAGCTGCCGCTACCGGGCGAGATCTGTAACTTTCGTGTCGTCTCCCGATCCGCAGCTCATTCTGACCCCAACCCTTCAGTTCATGCTGGACTTCAGTATGGGTCCAAGATGGTCGGGGCACCGAGAGGCAATCCAGGCTTCGAGTTGCCGGCGAATTTCTTCGGCTGCCGGGAAATTGTTCACAGGCTTGTCGAGCTGGATCTCCATAAACTGCTTGACATGGCACTGTGGGCATTCAATGCCGACTTGCGCCCGGTGTTCTACGGTTTGTTCGTGCCTTTGTGTTTGTTGCTCCAATGGATTGCCTCCTCCCCAATAATGATCCTTTACTCTGTTTGATGCTTTTTCCGACCCTTCGATTACTTCTTCTTGTCGTCTCCTTCTACGACCTCGGCATCGATCACCTCGCCTCCACCCTTGGCTTTCTCTTCGCCTTCGCCGCCTGCAGTGCCGGCCTGCTCAGCCTCGCCCCTTGGCGGTGGTGGAGCAGACGGGCCGCCCTGCTGCTTGTACATGGCCTCGGCCAGCTTGTGAGAAGCCGTCGTCAGGCGTTCCACGGCGGCGTTGATCTCTTCGATTTTGCCTTCCTGGATGGCCTTCTTGGCTTCTTCAACGGCGGCTTCGATGTTCTTGGCATCTGCTTCTGAAATCTTGTCGCGGTTCTCCTTCAGTGTCTTTTCCACCGAGTAGACCAGTGAGTCCGCCCGGTTCTTCACTTCCACTTCTTCCTTGTACCGGCGGTCTTCCTCGGCATGGAGTTCGGCTTCCTTGTTCATTCGCTCCACTTCATCCTTGGAAAGGCCGCTGGAAGATGTGATCGTGATCTTCTGCTCCCGGCTGGTGCCAAGGTCCTTCGCCGAGACGTTCAGGATGCCGTTGGCGTCAATGTCAAACGTCACTTCAATCTGCGGAATTCCGCGTGGCGCCGTGGGAATTCCAACCAGGTGGAACTTGCCGAGCGTCCGGTTATCCTTTGCCATCTCGCGCTCGCCCTGCAGAACGTGGATTTCAACCGACGTCTGGTTGTCCGCGGCGGTCGAAAACGTCTCGGTCTTCCGCGTCGGAATCGTGGTGTTGCGCTGAATCAGCGGAGTTCTCACGCCCCCCAGCGTTTCGACGCCCAGCGTCAGCGGGGTCACGTCGAGCAGCAGCAGGTCTTTCACTTCTCCGCCCAGCACACCGGCCTGCACCGCAGCTCCAACCGCGACGACTTCATCCGGGTTCACGCCCTTGTGAGGCTCCTTGCCGTTAAACAGGTCCTTCACAATCTGCTGGACGCGCGGGATGCGCGTGGACCCGCCCACCAGCACCACTTCGTCGATCTTGCTGGGCTCGACGCCCGCATCTCTCAGCGCCTGCTTTACCGGACCCACCGAACGCTGGAAGATGTCTTCGCACATCTGTTCAAAGCGCGACCGGGTCAGCTTCAGGCTCAGGTGCTTGGGGCCGGAAGCGTCCGCCGTGATAAACGGCAGGTTGATTTCGGTCTCGAGCACCGTGGACAATTCCATCTTGGCCTTCTCAGCCGCTTCCTTCAGCCGCTGAAGCGCCATCCGATCCTTCGCGAGATCGATGCCCTGGTCCTTGCGGAATTCCTCCACAATCCAGTCCATCACGCGCTTGTCGATGTCGTCGCCGCCCAGGTGCGTGTCGCCGTTGGTGGATTTCACCTCGACCACGCCTTCGCCTACCTCGAGGATGGAGATATCGAACGTTCCGCCGCCAAAGTCGTAAACCGCGATGGTTTCGTCCTTCTTCTTGTCAAGGCCGTAGGCCAGCGCTGCGGCCGTCGGCTCGTTCACAATCCGCAGCACTTCAAGTCCGGCGATCTTGCCCGCATCCTTGGTGGCCTGCCGCTGGCTGTCATTGAAATATGCCGGAACTGTAACGACCGCCTGAGTCACATTCTCTCCCAGGTACTGCGCGGCGGCGTCCCGCATCTTTTGTAGGATCATGGCCGAAATTTCCGGCGGGGAATATTCCTTGCCCATCGCCATCACCCGGCAGTCTCCGTTGGTCGCCGAAACCACCTTGTAGGGAACCGTCTTGATCTCACCCTGCACTTCATTGAAACGGCGTCCCATAAAGCGCTTGATGGAATAGACCGTGTTCTCCGGGTTCGTAATCGCCTGGCGTTTTGCTACCTGGCCGACCAGTCGCTCCCCGCTCTTGGTAAAAGCCACCACCGACGGGGTCGTGCGGCCGCCCTCCGGGTTCGTAATCACCTTCGGGTCTCCGCCTTCCATCACCGCGACCACTGAGTTGGTCGTGCCAAGATCAATGCCAATAATCTTTCCCATTGCCTGCTCCTCCATTAAGAAACTTGACTAATCGCCCAAAATTCTCCATAAATTCCGTGCACATCCTACTATGCCTACTATACTTGGATGCATCAATTCTGCCTTAGTTCGAAATTATAATAAAGTCTTAGTGTCCTATTGTCAAGTATATTTTATAAGTCAAGTCTATTCAATAGCTTGGTATATGTTTAATACCTGATAGCAAGTCCGCCGTGGGATATCTTCAGGCATGTCACAAGCTGCTGCCCGGACGGAAACGGTTTCAGGCGCTGAAGGCAGAAGCCTGATTGCCCGGATCCATTCCCAGACAACTGTTGCCAGGCCCATAGGAACCGCGGCTTGAAGACGTCCTTGGGTCGTTATCCTGCCGCCACGCGTGCGGAATGGCTTCAAGCTATAGTAATCTAATGTTTTAGTTCCTATTTTGGTTATGTGGGAGGCCAGTAATGCCCAAGAAGAAGTCTACGCGCGAGTACACACCCCAGCATGCCGCTTCAGGAGTGGCAGTTTCTCTTCCTGAGATTGAAACCTGGGAAAACCAGTATCGCGGCTACGAAATCAGTATCTCCATACCGGAATACACCTCGATCTGTCCCCGCACCCACCTCCCGGACTTCGGCACCATTACCATCCATTACCTTCCAGACAAGCTTTGCCTTGAGCTCAAGTCGCTCAAATACTACATCCTGGCCTACCGGAACCTCGGCATCTTCTACGAAAATGCTGTGAATCGGATCCTTGACGACGTTGCCCGTGCCTGCAAACCGAAATGGGCGGTGGTTCGCGGGGAGTTCACCACTCGCGGCGGCATGCATACCACCGTTGAAGCCCGCTACCCGCGCAAATCGCGCTAAGCCGGCCGCCCTAAGCTCCGGGTTTTACGCCAGGCCAGAATCGGTTCTTCTCACTTGTTGTCGGAAGTCTGCCTCGAATCCGAGGGATCGGGCTAGCCGCTCCCGGCCGGGAGACGTTCGAGGACGACGGCTGCGGATCTTGGGGGAATTTTCAGCAGGCCGGTTGTTGGCTGGCTCTCGGGTTGTTCCGGCGTGACCACTCTAAGAAGGCGAGGGTTCGGGAGTTCTACGGTAGCAGTCATACTTTTCGCCGGGTTTTGATTGACGACCACCACTGCTCGGTCTCCCTCTCGTGCGCGAAACACTGAATAAAGGCGATGCGGAGTGCCGCTCACCGTTACCTTGGCGCCCAGTGTGTCTCGGTACTCGGCGTCCCATAGCCAACGTTTGTAGCGCCGCCGCAAAGCGTCGATCTTCTTCCCGTATTCGAGCGTCAGCGGGAAATCGCTGAGCCGGCCCTTGAAGTTGTAAGGTTCGTAGCTGATGATGTAGCGGTACATCAAGGCGCGATTCAGCATTTCGCGATCGTCAAAGCCGGTGACGGCGATCATCAGCGGCGCCTGCGAGTCGATATAGCGGCAAACGGCTGTGTGCTGATTCCCGATGCGAAAATAAGAAAAGGGATAGTGCTGAAGCAGGATATCTTCCGGACCTTCTCCCGCGAAAAGGAAATCCTGATTGTGACGGGTCACGCCGTCCAATCCTTCGGCCATTGGAATGTCGCCGTCGAACAGATAGCCGGGAACCGGGTGCCCGTGATCGGCCGCGAAGCAATACCGCGCCGGGCCGTGGTGGCAGACCTCGTCGTAAAGAAACCCCGCGGCGTTGAGAGCGATAACCTTCCTGAATTCATTGGCCGCCACCTGGCGATAAGCCGGATCGAGAAAACACATGACGGCAAACCGCCGGTTGTTGATGCCCGCCAGTTGGACGGGTGTATCGTAGCTGTAACCGCCATGCTCGTAAGGGATGCCGTAAGGATCTTTGACATCGTATTGATAAAGTTCGCTGCGGTACCAGCGGGTTGTCAGATCGGCCCAATTGAACTTTCCAAACAGGACGATCTTGACTCCCTTTGCCTGAACCTGCGCAATGGCATTATGCAGCTCCTGCCAGGTCCCTAGCCTCGGGTCCGTGTCCAGCGAAGGATTGCCCCGGTCCTGCCCGCCGCGATTCCATCCGACCAACTGGATGGCCCTGACGCCGTTGCGCGCGCAATCCTCGCCGAGCTTTGGAAGATCGCGATAAGAGTAGCGGAGCGAGTCTTCCGGGGAGTTGGCCTGGATCTGCTGCCAGGAGTGCACTTCCTTAGCCCATTCGGGAACGGGGCGCTCGATGAACCAACCCTTCCGCCACGCTTTGTAAAGGTCCACGCCCGCCTGCCAGTCGCCTCGATAGCCGCGCAGGACAACCGGAGTCAGCTTTGCCGTGGAACCCGGCGCCGTAAAGAGGAAGTGTGTGGTCCTGAATTCCAGGTGAACTGGAGTGCCGGAAATTGCGTCTTCCTCAGGAACCTGGCTGGTAACCGATTCAAGGTCGCCGGGCTTTTGATCAAACGTGTACTGGATCAGGTAAGTTGCTTTGGGATCGTTCACCTGGACATAAAGA
>JAKASH010000062.1 GCA_021828225.1 Acidobacteriota bacterium
GAGCGGACCCAGGAATTGATCGGATATCTGCCGGAAGAGCGCGGCCTCTATCGGCAGATGCGAATCCTCGAAATCCTGGTTTTCCTGGGCGCGCTGAAGGGCCTCTCGGAATCGGAGGCGGAGCGCCGGGCTCGCACATGGCTCGAGCGGCTGGGCCTTGCCGACCGGGCCAACAACGAAGTCAATGATCTGTCGCGCGGGATGCAGCAGAAAGTCCAGTTCATTGCGGCCATTCTTCATCGGCCGCCACTCGTGATTCTCGATGAGCCCTTCACCGGACTCGATCCCGTCAACTCTGCCTTGATCAAGGATGTCATGCTCGATCTTCGCAATGAGGGCACCACCATCATCCTCTCGACTCACCGCATGGAGCAGGTGGAGCAGATGTGCGACTCCATTTGCCTGATGAACAACGGACAGAAGATTCTGGATGGCGATCTGAAAGCCATCAAGAGGTCCTACGGCAACAATACGGTCCGAATCGAATTCAGTGGCGATCCTGCTTTCATGCAACTTCCCGACATCATCGAAAGGACAAATTCTTATGGTGAAGTCGTGGAAATCACCCTGCGTCCAGGGGCCGATTCCCAGCAGATTCTGAGGAGCGCCGTCGAACGCGGGGTGTACATTCGCCGCTTTGAGCTGGTCGAACCTCCGCTGAACGATATCTTTATTGAAAAGGTTTCGGAACGCAATGCGTAAGATCTGGCTCATCTTCAAACGCGAATACATCACCCGGGTGCGGACCAAAGCCTTTATCCTTGGGACACTGGCTCTACCCGTCCTTTCGATGCTCATTCTCGGGATTTCCATTTTTGTCTCCGGCAGAAGCACCGGATATATGGTCAAGATTTCCATCGTGGACGAGGTCGGGGGACTCGGCAAAGCGGTCGAAAAGAGTCTGACGGAGAGCAAGGCGGAGTTCCAGCCTGAAGTCAAGGTGGTTGAGATTGTCACCCATCCATCACCGCAGATTGAAGCGTACTTCAATTCGCAGGTAAAGAGCGGCGAACTCGGCGGTTTTCTGGTGCTTCCGAAAGGCCTGACGACAGGGGCCGCTTCTGCGCAGTTCCATGCCAGAACTTACCGTGCGATGGCTTTGCTCGGCCCCATCCAGCGGGCCGTCAGCGGCGCCATCATCTCGCATCGGCTGTCCGAAGAAGGGAAGCAGACCAGCACGATGCAGAACGTGTTCAAGCTGGCGCGGGTCAGGCTGGTCAATGTGTCGTCGCAGAGCCCGGGGGAGTCGGGTGACGACACTTTTGCTATCGCCATTATCGCCGGGATGGTCCTGTATATGACGCTGATTGTCTATGGGATGTCCACCATGCGCTCGGTAATGGAGGAGAAGTCCACCCGCATTATTGAGATCCTGGTTTCCTCCATCAAGCCATTCGATTTGCTGACCGGAAAGATCGTGAGTGTGGCGGCGGTGGCGCTCACTCAGTACCTGGTTTGGGCCGTGACGATCGGAGTCTTGTTTGCCTCAGCCTCCGGCTTCGCTCAACTTGTGCGTCCGGGCTCGGCCGCTCCCAGCGTTCACCTGCCCCCTGAGCTACTGATCTACCTGGTGATTTTTTTCCTGGCGGGTTATTTCCTCTATGCGGCGCTCTATGCCACGGCCGGAGCCATTGTCTCAACCGATGAGGAAGCTCACCAGGTGCAGTTGCCTTTGACCCTGCTGATTGTCTGCAGCTTTCTGCTTTTCAATGTCATCCTGAACGATCCCAACTCGACCCTTTCCGTCGTGCTTTCCATCACGCCTTTTCTCTCGCCGATCCTGATGACGCTCCGCATCGCCATCGCGACTCCTCCCTTCTGGCAGATCGCGCTGGCGCTCATCCTTTCGATCCTGACAACGATCGGAGTGATCCGCCTCTCAGCTAAGATCTACCGGGTCGGCATCCTGATGTACGGGAAGCGGCCCTCCCTGAGAGAATTGCGCCGCTGGCTACGGTATTCCTAACATTGCGTTCGAAAAACCCAATGACTTATTCGGCAGACGCCCGTTGGTTGTAGCGCCGGGCTTTATGCCCGGCATGCCACCCTGAAGGGTGGCGCTACTTGCGACAATTCGACCGGCCAATTGATTCAGCGTCTGGGGCAGCACGCTCCCGGGGGAATCGGAGAACCGTGCGGGCAGGTTTGCGGATGTTTGAGGAAGATGCAGAGCTTTTCAGTGACTTCCGCACTTAGGCTGTGCTCGATCTTGCAGGCATTCTCATCCAACAGATCCTCATGGATCGCGAACAGCTCATAGAACAACCGCTCAGAGAGGCGATGGCGGCGGATCACCTCGACCGCGCGCCGCTCTCCGTGCCGGGTGAATGAAAGCATGTCATCGCTGTCGAGCCGAACCAGCTCTTCCTGCGCCATCAGCAGGAAAGTGGCGCGGTTCTGCGCGAACTCCGGCAGCGCGGACGAGGGAAAGTCCGTCTTGCCGCTGTCCTCCTGGAAGTGCCAGACAGCCTTCAGCAGGTTTTCGATCAGTTCTTCCTCGTAAGCCGGGAAGACCGAAACCTCCGATAGCTTGCCGTGGTGGAGTTCGATGCGGCGCTCGGCCATGCGGCCGATGCCCGGATCGTGCGTCACCATGACGATGGTGTGGCCTTCGCGATGCAGCTCAGTGAAAAGGCTCATCACCAGCGCTTCGTTCACTTCGTCCAGGTTTCCGGTCGGCTCATCGGCAAGAATCAGGTTGGGCTGGTTGATCAGCGCGCGAGCTACGCACACTCGCTGCTGTTCCCCGCCCGACAACTGTGACGGCAGATGATGAATCCGGTCGCCCAGTCCCACCCGCACCAGCGCATCACGGGCCTCCGACTCTTCCGCCAGGCTGTGGAAATACTGCGCCAGCATGACGTTTTCGAGTGCCGTGAGGTACGGTACCAGATGGAACTGCTGGAAGACGAACCCGATCTTCTCCGCGCGGAAACGTGCGAGCTCGATCGATGAAAGCCGGCCGATTTCCTCGCCACCGATTTTCACGGAACCGTCGCTCGGTGAATCGAGGCCGCCAAGAATGTTCATCAGCGTGCTCTTGCCCGAACCGGATGGCCCCATCACGGCAATCCATTCTCCTTTGCCGACGGTGAACGAAACCTCTCTCAAAGCTGCTACGGAGCTGCCGTACTCTCGGGTCAGATATTCAACTTCAATGAAAGCCAAGTGCTTACTCTCCTTTAAGCGCGGTTGCCGGCTGAATTCTGCGCATGATTCCCACGGGGAAGAAAGTGGCAAGCATTGCCAGAAGGATGGTGCCCACCCAGACCAGCGGCAGCGTCCACCAGACGATGTTCAGGCTGACGCCAAAAAGCTGTTTGCCCACTTCAGAGGCCAGAAAGCCACCCAGGGCAAATCCCACCAGGCCGGCCACCAGGCCCAGGCTTGCGCCTTCCACAACGAACAGCCGGCTGACGTCACGATTGCTCGCTCCCAGAGCCTTCATCACGGCGATGTCTTTCCGGCGCTCCAGCACAATTGCCGTCATCGTAGCCATAACGCACAGAATAATAATAACCAGAATTAAACCCATTAATGAAATTAAAAGCCCCCGAATTGTGCGCAAGACTTTCCCTTGAGAATACACGATCTGGCGGATCGGCCTGACGTCAAGCTGAGGGAAAACAGTGGCGATTTCGTGGACCCCGCGCTCGATGGCGTCGGCCCGGCCAGGGATATTCATCTCGATCAGGCTGATTTTGTCCTTGAGGCCGGCCAGCTTTTGCAAGTCCGCCAGCCGGACAAAAACCTGGTCGTCTTCCGAGGAGCCGGTGGAGATCACTCGCACCACTCGAAGAGTTTGAGCAGCAGCCGGGCCCGCTGCGGAGCCGCCGCTCGGCGCGATGGCAAGCTTGACCGAGTCTCCCGGCTTCAGCCGGAAGCGCGCGGCAAGATTCGTGCCCACGGCGCAGGTGCCGGATTCAAGCTGGCTGCCATTCGTTCCCGCCTCCACGCGCCAGCCCGGCACAAGGCCGCGCATGGCGGCGAAGTCGGACCCGACGGCCACAATGTTCTCAAAGGTCGGCAGTCGCGGCTCCGATGGGACGCGTGAAATACGGGCCACCATGTACAAGACTGGAGCGGCCACAAGTCCCTTGACCTTCGAGCGCAGCGACTCGACCTGTTCGAAAGTCGCTCCATCCATCAGCCCGCCCAGGGATGCCGGGCCGGACGACGCCACCGTCTTGCTGCTGAGAACGACGTTGGCCCCGTAAGAGCGAAACTCCTCGGTCATCTTGCGATGCACATCGCTGTACAGGTTGAGCAGCGTCGAAGCAAGAGCGGCGCCAACCAGCAGGGAGATCACGGCCAGCGCGGCCTGCGGGCGCCGGACCACCAGCGAGCGAAACCAGAGCCGCCAGAAAAGCGACCGCCGGTTCCCAGATTGTTCCATCCTGTTATTCATTTCGCAGCACCGCGGACGGCGACACGTTGAGTCCCTTGCGCAGCGGAACGACGCTTCCCGCCAGCGTCACCAGCAGAGCCAGCGCCAGAACAATCGGCAAGATGACCCAGTGAATGCCGGTCGAGACACCGAAAACCTCCAGCGATAACCGGCTGGCCAACCAGCTTCCCAATCCGTATCCCACAACGCCGCCGGCCAATCCCACCGCAAAAGCTTCCAGTAGAAAGATCGAGGCCACGCGGGCGTTGGTGGCGCCCAGGGATTTGAACAGGCCGATTTCCGCGCGGCGCTCCAGAACCGTCGCGAACATCATGGAAGCCATGGCCAGAGCGGCCGTCACCAAAGCGGCAATAGCCAGCAGCGTCATCAGAAGGCCGATATTGTTGACGATTCTTCCTTCGGTCGCAGCCACTCGGTAAACCGGCTTGGCTTCCGCACCCGGAATCGCCTGCTGAATCTGATAGGCAATTGAGCTGACGTACGGCGAACAGTACCAGCGCTCGTAGTCGGTCGGATTCATCCTGGTGATGTCGGACCGGCCAAAGGCATCCTCCGGCTTGGTCAGCGCGCTCACCTCCACTCGCCGCACTTTTCCCTCCAGGCCGGTGAACTGCTGGACGGCAGTGAGCGGTGCGAGAGCTTCGTCGTCCTCTTCGCCTCCTGTGCGAAGAATGCCGCTCACCTTCAGCGTCATGCTTGAGGCGGGATTCCCCTCGCTGTGGAACGTGAGGCTGTCGCCGCGCTTGATTGCCAGATCATTCGCCAGCGCTACGCCGGCGAGGCATTCAGAAGAATCATCACCCGGCCAACTGCCTTGGACGTTCCAGGCCGGATGAAGCTTTTCGAGGCCTGTCTCGAAAACGTCGCCGTGATCTACCTGCAAAGCATGGTTGAACCAGCTTCCGATGACCACGATCCGGTGGCCGTTCACCGTGGCCGGCGCGTATAGAAAGGGAGCGAAGGCCATGATGTTGTTGCGCCAAAAAATCTTCTTCAGGCTGACCAGGCTTGCTTCATGAAGAAAAGCTCCGGCACCCGCGGGCCGGTAATCCACTCCGCCTACGGCGATGGAAAGGCTGTCGGACGCCGGGGTCACGGAGATGTTGGCGCCGAACGAGCGCAGCTCGCGAGCCACCCTGTCTTTCACGCTGAGTGAAAGCGTGGCCACCGCCGTGGTCACGGCAATGCCCATGGCCACGGCAGCCACTCCCAGAAGTTTGCGCCGGCGACGCCGTGTGAGCGACCGACCGACAATTCTGCTTAACATAGGCTTAGCGGAAGTACCGTGCCGCATGCGCAAGCGCGGTCCTGGAAATAATCAGCATGTTGTTCCGAACCAGGTAGTCGATGTGAATGGGATTGCAGCCGCCGGCGGACCCGATGGTCGGAATGTAAATCGCCGAACCACAGTTTCTGCAAATAACGTTCTGGCCTTGCTGATAGTACCCCTCGTCGCCGCAGATCTGGCACGCGTCGAGACCAACGCGAACGGTGTCCGAAGAGTCGACGATGGCAATGAAACGAACCTCCGCTCCGTCGATGGCGACCTGATAATGATGGAGCTTATGATCCTTGAGCTGCGCCACCGGAACGCGAACAACATTATTGATGATGGTCAGTGGAATGGGCGGCTTTACAGCTTGCGCCACCCGCGAGTAGACAAAGTCGGCGCTAATCAGGATGATAACGACCAGTCCCACGGCGCTAGTGGCCGTCTTCCAGAAGCGGTCGCGCTTCTGCCCCGCAAGAACCTTACGACGCGCGGGCCCGGACATCTGCACAAGGTCCGATTCTGAAGCCGAGCCGGACTTGATCTTCTGCGCCAGCACCATAAACAGACAGAGAGCTACGACGGCGATAAAGAAAAACGAGTCACTGTTGGCGATGGGGCCGATGATGGCCATCGCGCGCGGTCCCGAGGGAAGGATCTGAGCCTCAGAAAGCTCGTGGTAGCCGGAAATCACCAGTTGCACGGCGATCACCAGGAGCACGAGGCTGGTGACGCTGAAGAACTTGCGGATGTCGACCTTGATGCTTCCTTTGAAAAACGCAACGCCCAGCCCGATGGCCAGCGCCAGGCCCAGCACGGCTCCCATGAAGTTCATCAGCTCCGTGGTTTGCAGGGATACCGCGCTGAGAAAGATGGCCGTCTCGGCGCCCTCGCGAGCCACCATCAGCAGGACAAACGCAAAGACTCCCCACGCGCCCGAGCGGCTTTGACCGACCGAAAGAGTGGAAATTCTGCTTTCGATTTCCTGCTTGAGCCCCTTCGACGCCCGCATCATCCAGACCACCACGGAGGCGACAAAGAGCGCGCCCACCATCATCATCCAGCCTTCGTATGCGTCTTCGCTGATGGCCCACTTTTGAAGGAAATACGCCGCGGCCGCGCTGATGGCGACCGCCGTGCCAACTCCCCACCAGACGAAGCGGTTCCAGTCCTCCCGGCCGGCCTTCTTGAGATAACTGAGAACGATTCCAACAATGAGCGCGGCTTCAACGCCTTCACGCAACGTGATCACTAACGAGTCAAACATGCTGAATTCCTAATGAGTCTTGCCGGTTGCTTGCGAAACCGGGGGAAGCCGTTTTCTGAGCCAGACCTCAAGCCGAAGCAGCCTTCTTCTTCCCGTCCTTGGACGCGCAGTCCCCGCAAAGCCCGCCCAGTTCGAGCCGGGCCACGCGGATCTTGAGGCCGTGGCGCCCTTCAATCTGGCTCTTCAGTTTTTCGAAGAGCGGGTTCTGGATTTCCAGCACTCCACCGCAGCGCTGGCAGGTAAAGTGCATGTGGTCCTTGTTGGTGCGGGCCTCATAGTAATGGCCGGAACCCCTGAAGTGCATGAGGTCAAGCTCATCGATGATGCCGAGCTTCTTGAGCGATTCAAGAGCGCGATAGACGGTTGCCAGGTGAAGGCCGGGCAACTGCTTCTGAGCCCGCCGCAAGACTTCCGGCGCGTCGAGGTGCTCGCCGGCTTGCTGCAGGACTTCCGCAATGACCTTGCGCTGACGAGTGAGGCGGAGGCCGTGCTCGCGGAGCTGGGTGGTGACGGAGCGGCGTTGCTTAAGATGCTTTGCAAGAACCATAATCAGTTGCGAATAGTTCGCAAATGATATTATCGCAAATCTATACTATTTTGTCAATAATTATCTCACGCCAACGGGTGTGGAGGCTTGCGGCAGAGCGTCTGCGATCTCGCGAAGCGAGAGGCTTCTGTCAGTACCTATCGCAGGGCTCGCCTCGCGCATAGGGCGTATTCCCTCGGCACAAGTTCCCTTCGGGAATCGCAGAGCCCAAAAATCAGGCTCTGCACCAGCCCCGTTACATCAGCGCCCAAGCCCGTGAGGAGGCTGCGCATGTCGATGGCCAGCTTCGCGTCCGACTGAATCGTCATCGAAGGCGAGAGCGCGGTTTGGCCGGAGCGATTGTGAATCGCAATGATAAAATCGACCGGCTTGGGCGAGGAACTGACCAGCAGCAGTGTGGAGTTGAAGCCATCGGCGAGCGAGTAATGTTGACCGCAGTGCCTGGCAATGGCATGATAACCGGAGGGGGAAAGGCCTGCTATGAAGAACCTAAGAAACAAGGTTGTATGCGCCACCGCGGTGGCGTGTGCGGCTGTCGGTTTATGGATTCTAGGGACAACCTTGGTTGCGCGCGCGCAGCAGGGACCGAATCCTTCGGCGGGCGAGACGGTTTATGCCCCCAAGAAGTCGGCAAAGCCGAACCTGCCGCAGCAACCCGAAAATCAGCCCTCGGAACAACCTGAAAAGTCCCCGAAACAGGCTCCTCAACAGGTACCCCAGGAAAAACAGCCGGAAAAGATCAATCCGAACCAGGTTTATACCCTTTCGACCCAATCGAACCTGGTGAACGTCGATGTGCTGGTGACGGACAAGGACGGCGATCCGATCACCGGGCTGACGAAAAAGAATTTTAAGGTACTCGATGATGGCGTTCCGCAATCCATCACCAATTTCTCCACGGCGGAAGCACCCATCACCGTTACTATGCTGATCGAGTTCAGCAACAAGTGGTGGGGTTATCTGGATCTGGCCCTCCAGGATGCCTACACCTTCTTGAACTTCATGCAGCCCCATGACTGGGTGGCCGTGGTCTATTTCGATATGCAGCCGCACATCCTGGTGGACTTTACGCATGACCGCTACAAGGTGCGTTCGGCGCTCGATACGCTGCGAATTCCCGGCTTCAGCGAGAGCAACTTGTACGACGCTCTGTCGTACACCATCAATCGCATGAGGAATATCGGGGGGCGCAAGGCCATTGTGGCGATCTGCACCGGAATCGACACCTTCAGCAAGCTGACCTATGGCCAGATGCTCAAGATCGCCAAAGGTTCGAACACCCCCATCTATCCCGTCAGCATCCTGGAGTGGGTCACCATTCGATACGGAGATTCAATCGACACGCTTCAGGCACGCAACGCTCTGAGCTCGATCGCCAGGTATTCGGGCGGACAAGCCTATTTCCCCCGCTTCGAAGGGGCTTTGCCGGACATTTACCAGCAGATTTCCGGCCAGCTTCGCCATGAGTATAGCCTGGGCTTTATCCCCACGAACAACACCAAAGACGGAAAGTATCACAAACTGCAAGTGGAACTGGTGGACACCCAGGGCAACCCTCTGATTATTACCAACCGGAAGGGCAAGAAGGTCAAATATCGCATCGTCGCTCGCGAGGGCTACTACGCTCCGAAGGCGTAAGGCGGATTAGTCGACCGGGAAGTTTAGTCAGGAAAATCCCCATACGCTTGTCGAAAGCCCGCCAGGAACTTTGCGTATGTGGCCTACCCACGCAGAGCCTGCACCAGCAGCATCGCTCCGATGACGGTGAGACCCACGTGGATATAGAAGAGGAAGCTGTGGCCGTGCATCCGCCGATTGATGGCACGTCCTACGAAGATCGCCACGAGCACCACCGGTAACGACATGAGGTAGTAGCGAGTCACCGCGGTAGTCCACAAACCCGCCAGCCAGTAACCGCCCATGACGACCACGCTCGCCGGAAAAAAGTATCCTTGCAATGTCGCCCGGAAGTGCCTGGGGGACCATCCACGGAGCGCGCCGTAGATCACGACCGGTGGCCCATTCATGCCGTACGCACCTCCGAGCACTCCTGCGCTGAATCCGAACATCCAGGCCAGACGGTCGTTCTTCAGCGCATAATGTCTCCTACTCAGCAGGGAGTACGTCGAGAAGGCGATGATCACACATGCGAGAACCGCCTTCACGATCGGTTCAGCTACCCTCGTCAGGAGGAGCAGGCCCAACGGGATCCCCAACAAGGTAGAGAGCACGAGCCACCCGGCGCTACGCGCATGGACCTCGGACCAATCCTGCACGAGCACCACGCCAGCCACGGTGATGGAGACGAGAACGGCAATGGGTACCGCCACTCTGACCGGCATGATCAGGGCGAGTAGCGGCACGGCCACCAGAGCTTCGCCGAATCCAAACGCCGAGCGAATCAGCGCGGCAAGAAGAAGCACCCCCAGCACCTGC
>JAKASH010000063.1 GCA_021828225.1 Acidobacteriota bacterium
CAACAACCAGATTCCCGCCGCCCTCCTGAACAACCAGGGCGCGGTCATGGTCAATAGCCTCTACCTGATGCCCAACACCATCACCCAACCTGGAACCGCTTATCCATATGAAGGCGGACAGAATGAGGTGTTCAACTGGAACGGCTGGTCGAATTCGCGCTCTGACGCCGTCAAAATCAACTACGACTTGAATGACAAGAACAGCATGTACGTCAGCTTGCGCCAGTTTGATAAAGCCCAGCAGAATCCGTACTACGGAGGAAGCGGAGGTGGTTCAGGCGTTCTGGGAATCGGTTACGTATTCCCCAGCCGCAGTGCTTCATTCGACTGGACGACGACCTTCAGCCCGACGCTGTTGAATGACTTCACTTTTTCGGGTGGTCGCGACTATAACAACCCGGTTCCTCTGCCCGGATTGCCCGGCAGAAACGGCTTGGACCGCACCTCTCTTGGCATCACTTACCCCTACATCATTCCCGCCGACAGCAAGGATGTTCCTGGCAAGATCCCGACATTCCTCATGAGCGGGTTTGATACGGTCAGCGGCTTGCCCTATCCTTCTTTCAGTACCGGCCACATCTGGACCGTGCAGGACATCCTGACGAAGGTTAAGGGAAATCACACGATCAAATGGGGAGTGTGGTGGGAGCACGACGGAGAAAACGATGCCGATCAGGTTCGCGTGACGCCCGGTGGCGGCGTTGGAAATAACCTGAACGGCCAGTTCCAGTTCAATGGGTCTGGCGAAAATACCACCGGATCGGGCCTCGCGGATGCCCTGCTTGGCAACTTCGCCAATTACTCCGAACTGGGCTACCGCGATTACACCCTCTGGGGGGCTTACCAGATCGCTGCTTTTGCGCAGGATAGCTGGAAAATTACTCCCAGGTTGACACTTCAAGGCGGAGTGCGCTATGACCATTTCCAACCCTACTCCGCTAAATGGTGCAACTGGGGAATGTTCAACCCCAACTTCTATTCCGAGCAGGCGGGAGTAAAACAGGTCGTCGATCCAACCACCGGCCAGATCATCGGTGGCAACCCTTATAACGGCATCTCTGTCCCTTGCGGTGCGTTGCCGAACGACGCCATTGGCCACTTCGCGGTTTTGGGCCAGCGGCTGACGGCAAGCAACATCGGAGCCATTAATACTCAGCTTCGCACCCTCGGAATGATGCGTGGGCTGACGCCTCAAATCATTCAAAGCCACTACCTGAATTTTCAGCCGCGGTTCGGCTTTGCCTGGCAACCAACCGCCAGCAGCAAGACGGTTATTCGCGGCGGTGGCGGAATCTTTTACAACCACAACACGTTGAGCGACGTGACCTTGATGGGAGGCAACACTCCGTTCCAGTTGGCCACGGAAGTGTTTAACGGTAACGCCAACAACCCTGGTGGTCAACCTGGAGCAAAGTTGCCAATCCCCATGACCGGGCAGGATATCGTCAACAAAGTCCCGGTTGTGTATTCCTGGAACTTCGGCGTTCAACACCTGTTCTTCAACAACACGCTGGTGGATGTGGCCTACGTGGGCAACCGGGCCAGGCATCTGCCGATTAACGGAGACTTGAACCAGCCTGCCCTTGGAACCTTTAACAGTCCGGCGAATGTCGGGATTTCTCAGGCTTATTTACGGCCATACCCCGGCATCGGCGGCGCTGCAACCACGCTGCAGGAAGGGAACTCGAAGTACGACGGGTTGCAGGTTAGCGTGCAACGACGCTATACCAACGGTTTCCAATACAACGTGTCGTACACGTATTCGAAAGCCTTTGCCATGGGCGGCGACATTTACTCCTATGTTTCGGACACCTATAATCCGAAATACAATTGGGGCCTGCCCTATTTCGACCAGACCCACAACTTCATTTTCACTTGGATCTACGATTTGCCATTCTTCAAGGGTGCCAACGATCTGGCGGGAAGAACTTTGGGAGGCTGGGAACTTTCTGGCGACCTCGCGCTCGTCAGCGGTTTTCCGAAGAACGTCACGGTCAGCGGTGACCCATTGGGGAACGGTGTGAATGCGATTGGCGGAGCCGAGTTTGCAGGCGTCAAATCAAACTGCAACGTGCGGGGAAGCCGTTCTTTCACTCAATTTTTCAATACCTCCTGCTTTATGGCACCCGCATTGGGAACACTTTACGGCACGGCGGCCCCGGGTATTGTCGAAGGGCCTGGACTGACCAACCTGGACTTCGCTCTGATGAAGAACGGGCGGGTCATGGAAAAATGGGGGCATACCCTGTCGTACCAGTTCCGTGCTGAATTCTTCAACGGACTGAACCACCCTTCGTTCACAAATATCGATTCTAACTTTGGTGACAGTAATTTCGGCCGCATCACCAGTGCTACGACCCAACGTGAAATTCAATTAGGCCTGAAGTTACTTTTCTGACGAAAGGCCCAAACCCTCAACCACCGTTTCGCCTCCCCCCGCTTGCCGGGGGGAGCGATGCGGTTGTTTGGAAGCAAAGCAATCCTCATATGATGGGCGGTCGGCGCTCAGTAGTTGTGAGTGCGAAGGAAGTGTGCCGTGCAGGGCTTAAGGCAAACATGCTTGGTGCCTGGAAGTTGGCCGAGACCCTGCTTTGCGGCAGTTGCTTCGTCGAATCGAACCGCGAACGCCTAGTCGGAAAGAATAGCGGGTTGATCTGCCGTTGCGCATGCCGTTACAATGGATCAGCATGAGATGCCGGGTAGCGAGATGCGTACTTTTTAGCTTTTTTGCCGTTGCTCTTCCTGCTTTTGCACAACAGGTTAACCCCGCCGCGGCTACGGAAGCCCAAGCTGGAGTCGTGGCGCTCAAGCAGGGGAACATAGTGGCCGCCGAGCAACACTTCAATGCAGCGCTCAAGATTGACCCCAGCCTGGCAGAGGTCCGGGCCAGCCTTGGATTGGCGTACTACGCTGGCCATCAGTATCAGCAATCCATCGCCCAATTCCGCGAAGCGCTGAAGCAGAATCCGACGAGTCAAACGGCCAAGGCATTCCTGCCGCTCAGCCTCGCAGCGGTAGGCGATTGCCAGGAGGCTGTGCCAGGGCTTAGCCGCGAATTTGATTCCACCTCCAACGCGAAATTGCGCAGGGTTGCCGGGCTGAGCTTGCTGAGATGCCGGATTCAAACCAGCGACAGCACCGGGGCGACGGAGACGGCCGGGAAGCTTGTGGCCGCCTATCCCAACGACCCCGATGTTCTCTACGCCGCTGGCCAGCTTTATACGCAGCTTTCCAACGAGCTCTACATGCGGCTGATGAAGGTAGCTCCTCATTCTGCTCGAAGCTACCAGCTCATGGCGTCCGCAGCGGCGGCGGCGGGGAATTGGAAGGGGGCCATCGAGAGTTACCAGCAGGCGCTGCGCGTTGACCCCGAACTCCAGGGCGCGCATCTACAGATTGCCGTACTGACGCTTATGCACTCTCATGAACCCGGCGCCTGGCAACAGGCAATCACGGAGCTCAAGGAAGAATTAAAAGTCGACCCCACAAGTGCTGAAGCCGAGTACGAAATTGGCGAAGCCTATCGCAAGCACGATCGGATGAACCAGGCAGTGGCGGCTTTCCAGCGTTCGCTCCAATTTGACCCTGCCGCGGTGCCGACCCGTATCGGGCTTGCCAAGGCGCTTCAATCGCTGGGCAAGAAGCAGGAAGCGTTGGACACTCTTGTGCCTGCACAGAAATCCGCGCCTGACGACCCGGACGTGCATTTCCTGCTTGCCCAGCTTTACCGGGCCCTAGGCCGGCCGGTCGAAGCCCGCTCCGAGATCGAGACCTTTGAGCGGCTGCAGAAGGCCAGTCATGCCCGAGTCGAAAAGATGGGACGATAAAGCCCGAGGCAGGCCGCCGCGCTGGCGCGGCGCTTGCTAACCCATTTGCGCGACCGTCGGCACACAGTTTAAAGGCATAGCTGCCCACTTATCTGGCCAACAGAGAACCTGAAAGAATCTCTGCCGATATCAACGGCATGCCTGGGGTTGTGCCCTTGGCGGGGAGTTGCCAGTGCATCAATCCCTGGTGAGCAGCGAAGGGTTCTCCGCCATCGCAAGAGTTTTTGTACGTGTCTTGTGCGTGAATTATCCGGATGGGTTGTATTAAAAACAAATCGCCCCTCCAACACGAAATCAAAATTACCAGGAAAGGGAAACAATGATTCTCGGTCGACGTAAGTTCTTCCAGGTTTCAGCAGCCTCTCTTTTAGCTGAAAATGTCCTTTTAGCAGCGAACCCGCTGCCCGTACCGGCGCAACGCTTTATGGGTGGGATGCAACGGGCGTTAGAAACGAACCCGTTTCGGTTAGCAATTCAGAAGCTGGAAGGCATGACGGGAATGCAGGTGACAGAGTGGAAATGGCACTCCGATGACATTCCTCATCCTGAAAATCCAACTCTGGATGACTCGGGTTGGAAAGTGTACCAGCCGCCGCGAGGCAGGCGCTTCTACCGGGGCGGAAGTGTGGGGGAAGGGCCTGTCTGGTTCCGCAAGTGGGTTGAGATCCCGCAGTCTATGGGAGGATACAACATTCAGGGCCTGTCGGTGCGGTTGAATTTGCGGGTTTTCGGCAGAAGTCGGGGCCCGATCCGCGTTTTTTCCAACGGATCGATGGTGGAAATGACGCCCTCCAATACGCAGCAGCCCATCTTGTTGACGAGTCAGGCAAAGCCCGGCCAGAAGTACTTGATTGCCGCCTATTCGCCAGCGCCCGGGGGCGTTTTCGCAAGGCTCGAAGTTGAATATCCGGTGGCGAAATCGAATCCCTCGACGATGTTGGAGGAGATTCTGGCGGTTCAGGCCGCTTCTAAAGGTTTTACAGAAGGGCAATCGCAGCGCGATGCGCAGTTGAGTTCAGCCGTTGGAGCGATTGACTTCGGAGCTCTCGACCGTGGCAATCAACGAGCCTTTGACCAGTCACTTGCCGCGGCCGATGCCAAGATGCAACCCCTGGCGGAATGGATGAAGCAATTTACCATCCGCGCAGTAGGGAACTCGCACATCGACCTGGCATGGCTGTGGCCCTGGACGGAAACGGTGGAGGTGGTTCGAGACACTTTTGGCACAGCCCTGGAGTTGATGGATGAGTACCCACAGTTTACGTATGCCCAATCCACTGCACAGGACTTTCTCTGGCTGGAAAACAAATACCCTGACCTGTTCAAGGAAATTCAGAAGCGCGTCAAAGATGGGCGCTGGGAGATGGTCGGCGGCATGTGGTGCGAGCCCGACCTCAATATGCCGTCTGGCGAATCCCTGGTGCGGCAGATCCTGACCGGCAAACGGTATTTTCAGCAGAAGTTCGGCGTGGATGTGAAGATCGGATGGAACCCTGATTCCTTCGGCTATAGCTGGCAATTGGCGCAGATTTACAAACGGTCCGGCGTAGACTACTTCGTCACCCAGAAGATGTCCTGGAATGATACGACGCCGTTTCCCCACAAGCTGTTCTGGTGGGAAGCGCCGGATGGCAGCCGCGTGCTGGCTTATTTCCCCCACGGCTACTCCAACGGCATCAATCCGGTTCAGTGCTCGGAGTTCGTCGCCGAGGATACCCCGTATTGTTCGGGGTATAAGGAGCAGATGCTCCTTTACGGAGTGGGTGACCACGGAGGCGGGCCGACCCGCCAGATGCTGGATGCCGCCGTGCGCTGGCAAAAGTCCCCGAAGGCCGCATTCCCGAATTTTAAATTCAGCACCTCGCAGGAATTCTTTGATGATGTTGATAACAACCTTTCAAAGTTGGATATTCCTGTCTGGAAGAGTGAACTCTACCTTCAGTATCATCGCGGAGTCTACACGACGCAGGCAGATTCCAAAAAACGCATGCGGACCAGCGAACGGCTGATGCTGAACACGGAAAAATTCGCGTCACTGGCGATGCTCGACGGGCGCGAATACGAGCAGCGAAGGTTCGAGGATTGCTGGCGGCGCGTTTGTTTCGACCAGTTCCACGACCAGATGGCGGGCTCCGGCATTCACATCAATTACGTGGACGAAGCGGAAAACATGGAATTCGTCCGCCTCGCGATGGATTCGGTACTGCGCAGTTCGCTTGACCTGTTGGCTGCGCGAGCGGATACGCACGGGCCGGGGGCTCCGGTCATCGTGTTCAATCCGCTGAGCTGGGATCGCACGGACGTGACCGAAGTGGAAGTCCAGTTTGCGGGCCCCTTGGCCGGAATTGAAGTCGTGGACCCCGCCGGAGTTCCCATGCCTTCCGCCGTGATCGCGCGCGATGACGCCACGTATACCGTCAAGGTCCGCTTCCTCGCACGGGGCGTTCCGGCCATCGGCTACAAGGTGTTTCATGTTGTCTCGACTCCTCATTCACGCGCTGCGAAGACGACGCTGAAGGCCAGCGGTCTCCACATGGAGAACGAGTATATAAGTCTTGACATCGATCCCACCACGGGGTGTGTCACAAGCCTTATCAACAAGAAAGACGGAAAGAATATTTTGCGAGCCGAAGGCAAAGGGAATCTCCTCGAAACCTTTGTCGACAAACCCCGTCGTTTTGACGCCTGGAACATTAACCTCGATTACGAGAAGCACAAGACGGAGCTGCTGAAGGCAGATGAAGTTAAGCTCATTGAGAACACTCCGGTCCGGGCCGTCGTGCGCGTCAAGAAGAGCTTCCAAAACTCTTCGTTTGTCCAGGACATTTGCCTCTATCCGGAAGTTGCCCGCGCAGACGTCCACATGCACGCTGACTGGCACGAACAGCACGTGCTGCTGAAAGTTGCTTTCCCGCTCGATATCAGTCCTCTCAATGCGACGTATGAAATTCCTTACGGGACGATCGAGCGGCCCGCGATCCCTCATGTCTCCGGAAAGCCGCCGGTGCCCTTCACCGAAGCGACCGAAGTCCAGGAAAAGCTGCCCAAGTATGATCCCCTGATGGCGCAGGAAG
The DNA here is from genome assembly GCA_021828225.1 of Acidobacteriota bacterium. The sequence continues at coordinate 6,902 of JAKASH010000063.1, forward strand.
CGGAATTCGAGGTTTGCGCGCAGCAGTGGGGCGACCTCTCGGAAAATGGCCGAGGATTCAGTCTGCTCAACAGATGCAAGTTCGGTTATGATACGGTCGAACCCGGAACGATCCGCCTCAGCTTGCTGCGCTCGCCTACCGATCCCGATCCGCACGCCGACCAAGGGCCGCATGATTTTACCTATGCGATGTATCCACACGCCGGCGGATGGCGGGAAGCCGATACGGAACTTCGTGCCTATGAGTTGAATTACCAGTTGCTCCCGCTCGCCACTGGAGTTCATAAGGGTTCACTTCCGTCGGCTCACTCGTTCGTCGAGATTGAGCCGAAGAATGTTATCCTGACTGCTATCAAGAAAGCCGAGGACGACGATTCGGTCATTTTCCGCTTTTATGAATTCGAAGGCCGGCAGTCCCAGGTGCGGCTGACCTTGCCCAGGGCCGGAACCGTGGCCGCTCAGACCAACTTGATGGAAAAAGAGGAGCACCCTCTTTCGCTTGAATCCAATGGAACAGCGGTTGCCACTTCGATCGGGCCGTACGAGATCAAGTCAGTAAAAGTTGAATTTCAGAAAGCGGCAGGCCGCACGCCTCCCAGGCGAGTTTGAGCGGAACAACATGCCGCAGTGGGAATTTATTGTGAGCCACGTAAATGGCGAAGGAGCTTATGATGCGCATCTCCACGAAGTCATTGGTATTGCCGTTCCTCTTCTTTCCGCTAACTCTGTTTTTTGTTGGCTGCCAACGGGAGGCCGGTCCGACTAAAGTGACTCCGGCTCCTGTCCTGCAGCCCGCTGATGATGTCAATCCTTTTGTGGGAACTGCGGCAGGTGGAAACACCTTTCCGGGCGCCACGATGCCTTTTGGGATGATCCAATGGAGTCCCACATCGGGATTCGCCGAGCATGCAGGAGGTTACGTTTATAGCGACAGCGTTATTCGAGGATTCAGCCTCGATCACCTGAGCGGGCCGGGTTGTCCGATCATGGGCGATGTTCCCATCATGCCATGGGTTGGAGCCGTGACCTCTTCACCCGCCGCGGACGAGAAGGCTTATTCAGCAAAGTTCTCGCATGCCAACGAGGCGGCTTCGCCCGGGTTTTATTCCGTTAGCCTCGACAATGGCGTCAAAGCTCAATTGACGGTGACCACACGTGCCGGTATCGGCAGTTTCACATTTCCTTCCGGTGCGAATTCGAATTTCCTTTTTAAGACCAGCCAGAGCGCAAACCACAACGGCGTCCGCACTGCGGGCGTTGAGATCGCTGGCAACCAGAAAATATCCGGAAGCGTTTCTACCGGCGGATTCTGCAGTTACCCCAACAAGTACACGGTCTATTTTGCCGCTGAGTTTAACCGGCCGTTTACCCGATTCGGAACGTGGCAAGGCACCTCGGTGAAGGAAGGCCGTCGTTCTGTCAGCGGACCTCGCACCGGTGGCTACGTGGGATTTGATACGACCACTGACCGCGCTGTCGAGATGAAGGTCGCGATTTCCTACGTTAGCGTCGCAAACGCCTGGAAGAATCTTGACAAGGAGATTCCCGGCTGGGACTTTGATGCCGTGCGGAAGTCGGCTCACGATACGTGGAATCACGAACTTGGGCTGATAGCGATAAGCGGCGGCACAAAGGAAGAACAGCGGGTGTTTTATACAGCTCTCTATCACGCCTTGCTGGCCCCGAACGTCTTCAGCGACGTTAATGGCGAATACATGGGTTTTGACAACCATGTTCATATGGCCAAAGGCTACACGCAATACGCGAATTATTCCGGCTGGGACATCTACCGCGATGAAATGCAATTGATATCCCTGCTGCACCCCAGGGAAGCGAGTGACATGATCCAGTCACTGGTGGTGGATGAACAGCAAGGAGGTGGCTTACCGATGTGGCCGGTGGCCAACGATGAGGCTTGCCAGATGGTGGGCAACCCTGCGTGCCCGATTATTGCCGACGCCTATGCCTTTGGAGCCCGGGACTTTGACGCGCAGGCGGCGCTGAAGGCCATGCTGATAGGCGCGACCCAGCCGGGCGCGAAGTGCAACGGCTGCCTGGAATGGGATAGCCTCAGCAGCTACTTGAAGCAAGGATACCTTGGCCCGGACGACAAAGGCCATAAGCCGGGCCTGCACAGCGGCCCCTCACAGATGTTGGAATTCACTACGGCGGATTTCTCCATCGCGCAGATGGCCAGGGCGCTTGGCGACACAGCCACTTACGAGACCTTTATGAAGAGGGCGCAATTCTGGCGAAACACCTTCAATACCAAGACCGGATATATCGAGCCGCGCAGGAACAACGGCTCCTTTATTTCCGTCGACCCGGCATCACCCAAGTATTATGTCGAGGGGAACGCAGCCCAGTACAGTTGGATGGTCCCCTACAACATGCGAACCCTGATCGACCTGATGGGCGGAAACGATGCCGTGGTCAAAAGGCTCAATCAGTTCTTCACAGAACTGAATGCAGGAGAGAATCGCCCCTATTTCTGGATCGGCAATGAACCAGTATTTGCCGTGCCCTGGGCCTATGACTTTGCCGGAGCGCCGTGGGGCGCGCAGGATGTGGTAAGGCGGGTCGAGACCGAGTTATATACCTCCAAGCCGGATGGCCTGCCAGGTAACGACGATCTTGGCGCTATGTCGGCCTGGTATGTTTTCGCCGCGATTGGAGCCTACCCGGCAATCCCCGGCGTGGGGGGATTCGCTCTGGACAGTCCTCTTTTCCCGAAAGCGGTTTTTCACCTGGGAAATGACAAGGTCGTAACAATTGAGGGAGAAAACGCTTCTGCCTCAAATCCCTACGTCCAGAGTCTCAGCGTCAACGGCAAGCCTTACGAACGCACATGGATTACCTACGATACTTTTGGCCAGGGTGCAACGCTCCAGTTCAAGCTTGGCCCAACCCCCAACAAGGAGTGGGGAACCAAACCGGATGACGCGCCACCTTCATTTGCCGAAGACATGGCAAGCTCTCAAAAGTGATGTTTTTGTAGACGAATAGGGCATCGTTCGATCCT
>JAKASH010000064.1 GCA_021828225.1 Acidobacteriota bacterium
ACGCGCACCTGGGAGAGTTTAGTTTGGAGCCGGTACCGGAGTGGTTCACGCAGCGCGACGAAGCCCGTAAAGCTGGCCCCACCTCCACCGATGGATCCTTTCAACGAGGAGATGATCGCCCTTTCTCCTAGCAGCTTGACCGTGCCGTTCAGGGCGCTCAGGCGGAAAGGAAGATTGTTATAGCTCAGGCCGACATCCTTGACATCAACCGTGCCATTCAGTTGCGGATCGTCCGGCGTACCGGTCAACCGCAATTCCAGATTCGATTCGCCCGTGGCCTGAATGCCGCTCGCCACCAGGCTGAGCAAGGTCGCAGCCGCTTTGCCTCGGGCCGAAAAATCGAGCGAGGGCGGATGCCCCAGGTGGACGGAGCCGCCGACCTCGAAGTTGGTTGACGGTCCCTGCAATCGAAATTGGTTGAACTTGAGGTTTCGCCCGGCATAGCTGACTTCGACGGGGCCCTCGTTTGTCAGTTTAAAGGATGGGATGTTGATCTCGAGCGCCTGGATTCGACTTCTTCCCACCAGTTGGCTCTTCTCCTTAAACGGACCGCTCACGTCGAAGGAGCCGCTGGCGATAACTTTGGCGCTCATCGCATGAGACGAAAACTCTTCGATCCAGGGATCCGCGCGGAAGTCGGTGTACTGTCCGGAGAGATGCAACGGCCAGTTGCCCCGTGTTTCCATGTCGCCACTGACTTGAAAATTGCCGGCCTGGCCTCCGCCGCCTTTGATCTGAAGCTTGATCTGCTGCCCTTGCCATTCGGCTTCGCCATGGACGCTTCCGAGCGATTTTCCTTTCCAGGCAAGTTGCGTGATGTCCATGGTCGAGTGCACTTGCGCGTTGTCGAAAGTTCCCTGGCCCTTCAGATCAAAATTGACCAGTCCGGAGACTTCGGCAGGGGATTTTGTCCCAGTCTCCTGGGGCTTGAGGAAGTGAATCTGATCGAGAGGAAATTCCCGGCCATGCAGATCGGCGGAAAAGGTGCGTTGAATTGGATTGATCTGTATCCGTCCGCTGGCCCGCCCGCGGCCTTCAGCGAGCTTGATGTCACTTACGTCCCAGGCGGACTTGCTGGCGACAATATTTGCGGAGAACGAATCAAAGGGTAGTCCGGCAAACTCACCCTTGTAAATCGCAAGTTGGCCGTGTCCGGAAAGGTTTTCGACCGTCCCCTCAGCCTGAACCTGACCAGTGAGGAGACCCTTCATCGAAGGCTTCAGACTCAAGGCAGCACGCAAACCTGCAACCGGAGTCTCCCTGGCTGTCGCTTGCAGGTGAACCGCGCTGTAAGGTTCCAGCTTCCAGTGAATAAGGCTCACGTCGGCGTCAAATGTCAGCGAATTCGCACCCAGTTTCACGCGACCCGATTGGATCCTTGCCCGGTGAGGCGACACCAGGATGCCCGCCTGGAAGCTGTCCCAAACCCACCCGCCGTAGTTGAAGCTCCCGGCGGCGATGTGTCCGTCGATTTCGGGGTTGGAGAATGTTCCGGAAACATTGCCTATGAAGACTGCCTGACTCCGCAGCTTGATCGGGAGAGGATTCCTGGTTTCAATCAAGGCCTTGGCTACCGGGCGCCATTCTTCAAAGTCTGAGGTTACAAATTTGATGGCCAGAGAAGACCTCGTCGTACCAAACGTCCCCTGGGCTCCCATCGTGGAGTGGGGCGTCGAGATTTGGGCTTCTTTGAGTGTGAGTAGGACTTCGCGTCCCAGATCGAAAGACCCTTGGGCGTGGCCGCTCAACGGTAGCCCTGTGGGAGCCGAGCCTGCAGGCGGACGGAGTTGAAGGTCAAACTGGCCTTGCAGTCTGGACGGCTTTTGCCAGCTTGCATTGACGACTCCGCTGATGACTGCCCGCGGATGGATAATTCCGATGGTGGCCGATGACGCCGGAACGGCCTGCATCAGAGCGCTGAGGCTGAGGTTTGTAAAGCGGCTGCGCAACGTGATTCGTGGTGCGGCATGCCCTAGCGAAACGGTCGCGTCACCTTCCGCTCTGGCATTCAGTCCGGCGAAAGTGAAGTTCGTCAGCCTCAACTGGCTCCGGGCAAATTCGTAGTCCGCTGCAATGCTCAGTACGCCGGGCTTGAACCGGGGCACTTTCAGCATCAGTTCGCGCGCCTGCATGCGGCCCTTCAGCGAGAAGCCCTTTTCACCATACGTACCCTTTCCATCCAGATACAGGTATCCGCTTTCGAGTGAGGTGATTTTGAGGGCTCGGGCGAATTCCTGAAGTCCACCGTTGGTGCGGAATTCGAAGTTTCCCGCAAGCTGAGGTATCCAGTGGAAAGCGCCGGCGAGGTGTCCACGCAGGTTCTTGATTTGCCAGCTTAAAGCAGAGACCTGAACCTGATCGCTTGAAAGCTTGAAAGTTGTGGCAAAGGTAAGAGGCGGTGAAGTTGTGGATTTCCAATTGAAGACAGCGTCTGACGAGGCGATTGTGCCCAGATAATGGTGATCCTCGCTGACGTGCAGTTGAAGCGCAACGTTGTGGGCAGCGACTTGAATGGGGATGCGCTGATTGTTCCAGTGCAGGGTGGTGTGGCTCAGAGTCATGCGCTCGATTCCCATGTCCAGCAAAGCTGCCAATGATTGTCCATGCTGGGGTGAGACACTGGTTCCGGGCAGGTTCGTCGAGCCGTCGGGATACGTCATGACATGGAGGTCGGCTTGTTGCCATTCGAGGGTCCGAAGCACCAGCCGAAACTGGGTCAGAGTGTCTGGGCTGACGTTCACGACGACATCTTGAGCCGAGAAAAGGGGCTGCCTGGCGTCCTTCTCAAGTCCGTGAATGACCAGCAGGCGGGCGCTGACCCTCAGGTCGAGAGGGCGAAAGCCTAATCCTGCGATCTCAACTTTACCGCCGGTAATTTGTGAGAGACTGGCTTCAATCCGGTGCCGGAGAATGTGCCGGAACCACCCCGTGCTGGCCAGTCCGATTACGACAGCACACAGGACGAGGAGGACCCCCAGGGCATAAATCAGCCAGTGAATTGGCCTCGGCAATCTTAAATTCCTGAGTTTCACCCTTCAGCCTCTCGTTTCAGTAAGAGTGAATCGTCACCCGGTGGTTGGACCTCAACCGCTCGAGCCAATTGCTCAGCAGTTGATTCATCTTCTTCTGCACCAGAATTTCCCGGATCTGTTCCCGGACATCGTCCAGCGGAGGCGGCGCTCCTGCATGCTGCTTGGCATATTCTGGAACAAAAGTCTTCTTGTAGTAATCTTCAACTTCACTCGGATCAGGGACTGCAGACGGCCGCAGACGGTTGTCAATCATCCGCAGGGTCCGCTGGTAAAGCTCCAGCCGCTTGAGCACTTGCGGTTCCGTCATTCCAAGCGATTGGAGTGCAGAGAGGTACGTCGCCTCACTGGCGAATTTCTTTCGGACGCTGTCCAGAGTTTCCTTGGCCATTTTCTCGCCGTTCTTTGATTCTCTTGCCGAACTCCGCATCTGTTCTGCGAGGAGCTTCTGGCTGATCAGCCTGCTTAAAACGGCTTCTTGTTTAGCTTTGTCGGGCGTGCCCTCCGGAGATTCGCCTTGCAGGAAGCGTTCGAAATGATACTCTTCCGTCACATCGCGCTGAGTGATGGCATTGTAACCGACGGACGCCACCACTTTGTCCAGAGTCTCAGCTCTTATGCCGGCCGGCAGGGCAGCGATGGCTCCGAACAGCAGGCACCATGCGATCAGAAGCTTTGCCCGATACTCAGAAAATACTGCACGTGTGATAGTTGGCGGACCTCCACGCCGCCGGGAAGACTTGGATCGGAAACCTGGTACCGAGTCGGATTCAGGGCATAGGCTACGTCGAACCGCAGGGGCCCGACGGGTGTTTTGTAAAGGAATCCCACACCTACTGCATGAACCGTATAGTCGAAATCGGTGGGCGAATTCTGAGAAAACTTGAACAGACGCATTTTTCGAATGGTGGAATAGACATTCCCCATATCGTGAAAAAGGACCAGCCCCAGCCGATCTTGCGCGAAAGAAAAGCGCAGTTCCAGCGAATTCAGGAAGAGCGCATTGCCGCCGATCGGGAAACCCGTCTCGGGATCACGGGGCCCGGCCTGGTTGATGGAAAAGCCACGGTGTGAATCGCTCCCGCCCATAAAGAACCGTTCCGGCAAGGGAATTTCATGGGTGAGGACAGTCTGTTTTGATCCGTCCGGCTCGGTGACGGTCACACTCCTGAGGCCACCATAGGGAGACTCGACGGCGAAACGGGTATCACGCGCAAAAACCAGATGAGGAGTCAGCCGGTAGTAGGTTGCATTCTGGGCGGCAAAACGCAGGAAATTGGCTTCAGACGCCAAGCCCGACCAGGAAACGCCCGCGTCGGCCACAGAATAAGAGCCTCGCGTCGGATCGAGAGGGTTATCCCTGTGGTCGTTGACGTAGCTCATCGCGAACATGCCGATCTTGGCAGGAAGACTGGCCAAAGGAATCTGGCTTGCGGAAATTCGGTTTGACAGGTCCAGTGCCTGGACATTCCGGAATGAATAGCGTGCCGACAGGAAGGTTGTCGGGCTCCAGCGCTTTTCAAGGAGAATCGAAGCTTCCTTGCGTTTGGCTGTAAAAGTCAGAACGTTCCGGCTGGAGTCGATATCGGCGCTGAGGCGGACACTGATGTCGCGTCGTTTGGGAAGTTTCGGGACAAAATAGCTGACTGCAGCTCCTTTATCGAGAGTCGAAAGTCGGCCACGAAAGCTCAGGGTCTGATTGCGTCCTCCGACGTCGATGCGCGAGACATCCAGGGAAACGCGAGGGCTGGCTTTCAACTGACCCTGAGGTTCGTTGCTGCCCAGGCGCTGGACCTCAATGCCGCCGCCGTACCCGACCGTCCAACGGGGCGCCTCTTCCATGCTGACCAGAACGGACTTCTCGGTTTCCTGACTCTCCGGATTCTGAGGCGCAATCTGCACCTGGTTAAAAAGCCCAAGGTCATAGAGCTTGCGCTGAGACTCAAGGAGCGCACTTTCGTTGACGGGCTGGCCGGAGCGGAATGAAAGTTCGCGACGAACCACGCCCTCCCGTGTATACTGGTTGCCCAGCAGAATGACTCGCGCGATCATTTCCTTATTTCCGGAATCGACCTGGTACTCGACATTCACAATGTGCTTCTTGTTTTCGTGCGAGCTGCGGATCGCTACTTTGGCGTGAGAGTACCCTCGATTAGCAAAGTACCTTAGAATGGTATCGCGATCTTTTTGTTCGTTTTCAGGCGAGTAATAGTGCCCCGGTCTATTGGCCAGCCGCGATGACAGGACTTTTTCTTGTTTGCTGGTAAGACCTCGCAGCATCAGTTTCCCCACCATAGTCCGCACGCCTTCCTGAATCTGGATCGTCACGAAAAGATGATCGGGTTGGTCGCGATAGTAGTAATTGAAATACGGTTCGATTTTCGCATCCAGGAAACCCCGTGACTGATAGGCGGCTTTCAGCGAGTTGATATCGTCGTCCAGCAACTTGCTACTATAGGCGACACGCTGAAACGGGAATTGGGCAGGATGGATGGTCATGACCGACGTCAGCAGCGTAGTGGTAAGGGCATGGTTCCCCGTAAACTTGTACCCTTCGAAGCTGCCTTTCCGGCCGAGTTTTACCGTGTAGGTCACTCGCAAGTGGTCCGCCTTAAGATGCTCGACTGGAGCGACCGTGACGGAGGCCTGCAGGTAACCCTTCTGCTGACAAAAATCTCTCAGCGCTTCGGAGCCCCTTTCCAGGGAAGGCTGATCGATCACACCATCCTGGTATAAGGGAAGAATATCGCTCAGCTTGCGGCGCGATATCTCTGCCCCTCGCACGTGAACCTCGATCACCGGCCCGGCTTCGCACTCGACAAGAAGATTCTCGGTATTGGTTTTGGGGTTGAAAACACGCTTCTGAATGATGGTGTTTGCCTGCAGGTAACCTCGTTTCAAGTAGAAGTTATGAAGCTTGTACAGGCCCTTCTCGATGTCGGCCGAAGTCAGGCGTTCGCCTGGATGCCAGCCTGTCACTGATCTTAAGCGGTCAGCGGGGAAGACGGACCGGCCCTTGAATATGACCTCGTTGAGACGAGCCTGCTGTCCCGGAGTGACGATGAGCAGGACGTTGGCTTCCTGAGTGGCGGGATTGCGCACGACCTTATTTTGAATTCTTACCTGGTAGAACGCGTTGTCTGCAAGGACTCCCTTGATGTTCTGCGCCGCAGTTGCAAGATCTTCCTCGCGCAGGGAGCGTCCCAAAGGCAACCGGGCGGCAGCCACGAGTGTACTGGAGTCCAGCGGCTTGGGTGTTCCTGAAACCTGGATAACCCCGATAAAGTACCGCGCCTTGCCCGCAAAGGTCAGCGCAACGCCGCCGGGTACGGGCTCGGCCTCAGCCTGGAGATTGACAAAGCGACCCGTGGCGTAAAGTTTCTTCAGGCTCTCGTCCACTTTGACGGGGTCGAGCGGCTCTCCCACTTTCTGGACAATTTGCTCTTTGAATTGGGACGGATAGAGGTGAGCGTCAGTCTTCAGGTCGATGCGAACAACCGTGCGTCCCCATTGTGAAGGCGCGGCAAAGGTGAGTGCGGCACACCCCAGCCATGCGACGGCCAGCAGGGCCGCGAATCGGCAGATGTTTACTGGAGCGTGGATTGCGCACCCATACCGCTCGGATCGCTGGTATGTTGCGTCCACCCGGGGCCTTACGAAACGGTACTTGCTGTGAAGCCGTATCCAAGAGATTGGTCTTCACCCCCGCAGAGCTAGGAGTAAACTCACACCAAAGTCCTATTATATCGTTCGTCCCTCAAACGACGGAAAGAAGCCAACAAGACGATGGAAAAATCTTCGGCGAAGGAGAGCAAATTGTCTGGATCGCGCTTGTGCATCCTCGTCCACAGAAGCTCGCAGACCTGTACCGTTGCGCCATCAATACGCTGTCATCGAACCAACGCTCCCAGCAGTTCTTTCAGCAGATTTGTCGAGGGGAATCCCTGGCCGAGGTGTTGACGGAATCCTTCAGCCCATCGGAAACGCGCGTGTTTTCCCGCGTCCCTTGCCATTTTTCGCATGGTCAGAAGCGTTTGAGGAATGTCCTGCTGAGTCTGGAGCCAGGCCTGCTGGCTTTCGTGGCATGCAAGCATTTCCTCCTTGCGCTTGAGTGTAGCGCTGATGTTGACGGACATGCTGGACTCGATCTTTTTTCCCAGGATGTCTCGCCTTCCGAAGGCGTCGGCGTAATAGAGATGTGGAATCCCTGACAGCGGCGGGGCCGGATGCCGCGCGCCGGTTTTGTAATTGGGAGCCATGGCTCCAAAGCAGGCGGTCTGGCAGAGACGGCTCACCGTCTCATGATCAACCATGTAATCAACCGGCGAATGCGTCAGCACCAGAGAAGGGCGCGTTTGTCGGACCAGTTCCATCACCTTGTTCAGATGCGGGTGGTCGTAAAAGATCAGCAGATCCTTGCTTTTCAGACAATGACATCGCGCGCCTATCTTCGCGGCAGCCCGTGATGCCTCTTGCTGCCGCAGCGCCGCAATTCCGGCGGCTGGAAGAGTCGTGCTCCCACAATCTCCTGCCGTCAGCGTCGCAATGTGAATTTCGGCGACGCGGCCGGCAAGATGCGCTAATGTCCCGGCACAAAGGAACTCAGCATCATCAGGGTGTGCGAACAGGGCCAGGACGTTGATAGGATTGGGCATTGGGTTCGGTCTCCTCACTTCATGCAGGTGGACGCGCGCCTGCTCCACAGGCAATCAAAACACAAATCGCTCGATGAGCCAATTATTAAGCCAATCGAAGGAATCCAGAAGACGGCAGGTTCCTCGGGATACCCCAGCAACACCCCATTTATTCAGCGACGGCTCTTGCAACGGCCTTCTGAAGCACTGCCGGGCTTGTATAACCGACCCAATGGGCGACGATAATTCCTTTCCTGTTGATTAAAAAGAGGGTGGGATAAATTGAGATGCCCCCATACGCCTGGTTGCTTGCCTGGGTCCAGCGAACGATCGGAAAAGACATCCCTTCTTTGGCCGCATAGCGCCGGCGCGCCTGCTCACTGATGGTCAATCCGAGCAGCCCGTCGGCGTTGGCTCCTATCACTTCAAGGCCTTTCGCGCTAAATTGGTGCTGAAGCTGGACGAGGGCCGGGGCCTCTTTCATGCAGGGCGGGCACCCGGTAAACCAGACGTAGAGCAAGGCGACTTTTCCCTGAAGATCGGCGTTGCTGAGGTGATTGCCATTGGCCCGCACCAGGTCGAATGCCGGAGCCGTTCGTCCCTCCCACCCCGCAAGCTCGTGAATGGCGCCCTGAGCGAACTGGGGATCATTGCGGACCATTTCCACATTGATTTTGGTGATTTCGCCGGTTTTCGGGTCCTGGGTAATGAATTTCGGCACACGAGGATCCGTTTCCATCACCCGAAGCAGAGTATCCGCTTCTTCCGGGTTGTCGAGGGCAAACTGCTCGGCAATCGTTTTCAGGCTTGGTGGGGTTGAGAATCGCTGCTGGTATTGTACGATGAACATCGGAATCCGGAAGAAATCCTTGTAAAGCTTGTTCAGCGCCGCGTGGTCTTCCGGCGTTGTAAAGACAGTGTTGTATAACTCCGTAACACGGACGGGCTGGCCGGCCTTCAGGTGGTCGCGTATATATTTCAGGATCTTTGCCTGGGCATTGGACTGTGCGAACAGGCAGCCAACGCCAAGGCTGAAGAGCGCAACCGAAAAAAGGATGGATCGAAGCGGTTGTTTCAATGTGTACTGGCCTCTGCAGAAGTGGTTGAGGCTTGCTCGGCTTGCTTGAACCAATGCCACTGGAAACGCATGGAATACTGCATGTACCTATCGAGAAAACTCCATCCATGTCCGCCCGGCCGCAACGCATACTCGTGAGGGTAATTCTCCTTGTTAAGGATCTCATCGAGGATAGCCGCGCCTTTTTCAAATCCATAACGGTCATGGGTGCCGGCATCGAAATAGATCTTCAGACCTTGAAAGCGTTCAGGGTCCCTAGCAAGCGTGAGCGGGCTGTTCTTTTCCCAGTAAGCCTGGTTGAGAGGTGATCCAAATGCATGGCTCAAAATGCGCGCGTAAAATCCCCACGGTCCCGTTGTAGGAATAGGATTGGGAAACCCGGGTATCAGAACAGCGCTGTGTGCGGCGACGGACCCGAACAGGTTCGCATGCAGCATCGCAAGGTGCAGGGCGCCGTAGCCTCCCATGGAGAGCCCGCTGATTCCACGCGCCTCCTTGGTGGGAATGGTTCTATAGTGCTGGTCGATAAACGGGACGAATTCCTGGATGAAGAAATCCTCGTAGGGATCCTTGCCGTTTTCCGAGTTGATATAGAAGGTCTCACCGCCGTCCGGCACAACAACGATGAACTGGCCGATTGACCCGTCGGCCGTCAGTTGATCAAAAACAGCCTTGGCGCCCCGATCGACCCACCGGTGGTCGTTGTCAAACAACCCAGGCAGAAAATAGAGCGTCGGGTAGCGCTTGGGGGCAGAGGATGCATAATCGGCCGGAAGATCAATGCAGTAGCCAACCGATCGGTTCAGAATCTTGCTGGGAACGGAACTGCATTGGACGATTGATGGGGCAGTAGCGGCAAGCAATGAATTGTTACAACCCACGGCGCAGAAAAGCGATAAGAGTACGACCGCACACACAATAGGGCCGTGCAGGCGGGAACGGTTCCAACCACGGTCCTGTTGATTTGGTGTTGTCTTCATCGATTAATGGGGAGTGCCTGTGCTTGCCTGGGAATGCCCACCTTCCATATAGATATTGAATTTACCGTTGCTCGAATCAGCCCCGACAGCTCCATTCACCGCGTTCGCCTGGCCAACTCCTGAAGCCGCTGCCCCATAAACGCTTCCGTGAATGTTTTTCAGCACCGACTTCTTTTGGTC
>JAKASH010000065.1 GCA_021828225.1 Acidobacteriota bacterium
CTCCCGGCCCGGCTCATTCCAGATACCTTATCCAAGCATCGATACGGGAAAACCAGCCCGGCCGGCTTCGATTTTTTGGGTCAGTCCGGTCCTCTATTGCTGGCACATCGTTCGATTACTTTCTACGGCCTTGCCGCCTGGCGTCATGGCACGCCTCCAGTTCAGGCCTGCCCTGACAAGGCTTCCGCACCACGCAGAGATGCCCGTGTAGTTCATGCAACTTGCCGGACGAGATATTATGAGGATCAAGCGCAAACAAGCAACTGGAAAAGACGGCGAACGACTCCGGGCACCATTACGTTTAACCGTATTCCCCCGCTCGCTACCCTTTAATAGCTCTGGCTGCTTCGTCCCAAACGGCCAGGGTTTTGTTGAAATAAGAGTAGTTCGCCATGTGACACCCGATGGCCGTATTGTTGCCGAAGTGAGGACCTTCCACCGACGGCCGCCGCGTTCTAACCGACTGGAAGAAATTCCACAAGTGCTGCCGGTCTTCATCGTATCCAGGCGGCGCGTGGAAGCTGGTTGCCTCAATGGGTTCGGCGGTCCCAGGCGCGGAAGTATGCTTGCCTTCCCATTCCTTCACATACTCGGCATACAGCTTGGGAGGATAGCTTGCGGCGTAATAGCACGGCCCATGGTCCTTACCATCTTGCGGTGAAACACTGACTTGTTCACCCCGGATTTCAACCGTACCCCGCGTCCCCATGAAGCGGACGACCTCGTCCGAATGATTGTCGAGTGTCACGCGAATCGTGCTGCGGAAGTTAGGATATTCGTAGACCGTCGTCATCTGGTCAGGATACTGGCGTCCATCCTTCCACTGGAAAAGCCCGCCCATCGTATACGCGCGCGCGGGAGGAGCCTCCACACCCATCACGAAATGAATTCCCGTCAGCAGGTGCACGTAAAGATCTCCAGGGACCCCTTCGCCGTAATCGCGAAAGGCTCGCCACCGGGCAAATCGGATGGGTGAGAAAGCGTGTTTGGGCGCCGGACCCAGCCACGTCTCCCAGTCCAGATTTTCGGGGGAAAGATCGGGCGGCGGCGGATACTCCCACGCCCCGCAAGGGCTGTTCCTGCCCATCGTGTCTTCAACCAGGTGAACCTCACCGATGGCCCCACCGTCGATCAGCTCTTTTGCCTTCGCGTAAATGATCGAGCTGCGGCGCTGGCTGCCGATCTGCACAATACGTTTGTTCTTGTTCGCTGCATCAATGATCGGATAACCTTCGCTGACATGATGTGTCATCGGCTTTTCACAGTAGATGTCCTTTCCAGCGTTGCAGGCATCCACGATAATGCGCTCATGCCAATGATCGGGCACCGCTGCGACAATGCAGTCGATATCCTTATTATCAAGCAACTCCTGGTAGCGCCGCGTTGTAGGAACGGTCTTGCCGGTTTCCCTGCTGATGATTGCGTTCGCCAGCACATGCCGGCCGTCGTAAAGATCGCAGGCGGCCACACACTCTACTCCAGGAAGCCTAATGGAAGTTGCCAGCAACCCCGAGCCTTGCATGCCGATGCCGACCATCCCGAAGCGCAACGTGTCATTGGGCGGCACAGGCGTGGGCGAGGCCGCCATCGCTTCGGAATCAAGCAACACGGACTTGCCAACAAATGCGGCACCTGCCGCGGTGGATGTTCTGCGAATAAAGTCGCGTCGTGATATCTCCTGTTTCCCCATGTTGTTACACCTCCCTCCATTGCACGATTAAAACCATAAAGGCCTACGGCTGGAAAAGCACCAACCGTGGCTGCCAGCCGCAACTTACCGTTCTACGTCCGAATCTCTTTCGCCTGCTCGTCCCATACGGCCTCGGCTTTGTTGAAATAGGAATGATTCGCCATGTGGCAGGCAATCGCTGTCCAGTTGCCGAACACCGGCCCTTCGTCGCATGGCGTGCGGGTTCTGACGGCGTTGAGGAAATTCTCCATGTGGGCGAGGTCTTCATCATAGTCGTCGGGCGCACGGTAGGTCTGGACCTGTTCAACAACTTTCAGTGAACTCAGAGGAGGCGCGGGGTGTTCCTGTTTCCACTTTGCCCAGTATTCCTCGCGCAGCTTCTGCGGCCACCCCTGCACCGAATACTCCTCCGGTCGCGGCCGTGTGTCTTGTGGAATGAAGGTGACAGACTCCTCGTTGTTAAACTCGAGCGTACCCTTGGTTCCGTAGACGCGGGTGCCTCCGCCTTGGGAGTTGTTGTTCAGGTTGCAGCGCACGGAAACTGTTAAGCCAGGAAAAGTGTAAAGAGTCCAGAGGAGGTCCGGTTCGTCCCGGCCATCCTTCCAGCGATAAAGTCCTCCGCCTGACACCGCTTTCTGAGGCGGCCCTTCAAGCCCTAAGGTTGTATAAATGCCGGTCAGGATGTGGACAAACAAGTCACCTGGCAGACCTTCGCCGTAGTCGCTGTAACCCCGCCACCGGAAGAAGCGCTTAAGGTTGAATGGCACTTTGGGCGCATCGCCGAGGAAGGTTTGCCAGTCGATGGTCTGCGGGTTGGCATCGGGTGGAATCGGATAGACCCAGGCGCCGCTGGGACTGTTACGGTCGATCCAGCCTTCGACGGCCGTCACCTGGCCCAGAGCGCCGCTGTCATGAATCTCCTTGGCCTTGGCAAAAACAACGCTGCTCCGCCGCTGGCTGCCGACCTGGATCATACGGCTGTATTTTTGAGCCGCTTCGATGATGCTGAAACCTTCCGGAACCTTATGCGTCATCGGCTTTTCGCAATAGACGTCCTTGCCCGCTGAACAGGCGTCTTCGACAATCTTTGCATGCCAGTGGTCCATCGTGGCCACGATGACAAAATCAATGTCCTTGCGGTCGAGGATTCTGCGGTAGTCCTTTGTGGTGTCGAGCTTCTTGCCGGCGTGTTCCTGGGCAGCGATCAGCCGGCCGTCGTAGAGGTCAGAGACAGCGATCATTTCAACTCCAGGAGCTCGAAGCGCGGTTGAAAGGTCCTCACAACCACGCACTCCCGTGCCGATCGAAGCAAATCGAAGTCTGTCCGAGGGTGGTACCGGGCGTGGCGAGGCCATGGCCCGCGCCGGTTTCAGGAACGTTACTTTCCCAGCGGAACCAATTGCGGCAGCACCTGCTCCCACCCGCATGAAATCGCGACGCGTCATAGAATCTTTTGCCATAAGCGCTTAAGCCTCCTCTCGAAGATCAAGACAATAAATGGATACATTTCGAGTAACGGCCAAGTTTGACAGAAACAAACGCTGAGGGAAAGGCTTTTATTGACGAAAATTTAGGTCGGACTGGCGGTTCCGGATCGGTTTGCCTCGAGTTTACGTGCAAGCCTTCGGGCCAGGCTGATTATCCCATTCCACTGCGCATACTCTTATGCCGTTGTGGGTGCGCAGCCCGGCAGCTTCATAATTTGCTCAAGGACGCCAGCTTCCTGAGCGGCTCACCCGAAATCCGCATGGTGGACCACTCATCCATGACGCGGGCGCCGAGCGACTTGTAAAACTCAATGGCCGGGGTGTTCCAATTTAGCACTTGCCATTCAAAGCGCCCACAGTTTTCTTCGACGGCCGTCTTCGCAAGGTGCGTAATCAGCGCCTTTCCGATTCCTTTACCGCGAAACGGCGGTCGCACGAACAGATCCTCCAGATAAAGCCCTGCGCGGCCAAGCCACGTCGAGTAGTTATAAAAGAAGAGCGCGAAGCCTGCCGCATCGCATCTCCATTCGGCAATGACAACCCGAAACTTGGGATTGGCAGAAAAGCCGTCGCGCCGGATGTCCTCTTCGGTGGCCACCGCCTGCTCCGGCGCTTTCTCGTATTCAGCCAGTTCGCGAATGAGCTGGAGAATCAGCGGAATGTCTCTGGCCTCTGCCGGGCGAATGCAAAGCAATGATAATCTCCTCGGTGCATATTACATGAATCGCTCCAGTTTTATGAAAAACCCTTTGGGAGCAGCATTCAGCGGTTCCGGACTCTTCCTGGGCCAAAGAAGTACTCTCTGCCGGCTACGCACTGATCACCGGGCGGGCTTGGGCTCTTGTGGTTCCGCTCTTCATGCTGGCGGGATTCCTCTTCTTCAATGTACCCGCACTCGATCGCGACCTTCGTGCACACTACGGCGCGGAGCTCGAGGCCTACGCGCACCGCACCCGCGGTTTTGTGCCTTATCGCTATTGATTGGAAGCCTGCTGCACCGCGATCCTGTTGCCACCCCGCCATGCGCATCATGATCAGCGGTGCATTGGCTGGCAATGCAGAATGCCCGGGGGAATCGATTAATCCGCCAGGGCTTCATGCACCGCGCCCACCAGTTCCTCAGATGGAACGAGCGTCTTATCGCCCTCATCTTTCCACTTGGATGGGCAAACTTCCGAAGGTTTCCGCGCCATATGAAGGTTAGCTTTGAATTTTCTCATCAATTCGTCGATGTTACGTCCCAGATTATAGAAGTTGACCTCAGAATTCATCAGGACACCTTCCGGGCTGATGATGAAGGTCCCGCGCAGGGCCAAGCCAGTGTTCTCATCGTAAACGCCGAACAACCTTGAAACCTTGCCTGTAGGGTCGGCGGCCATCGGGTAGCGGACCTGTGCCAGTTCCTTCTCGCTCTTATGCCACGCCAGGTGGACAAACTGGGTGTCCGTGCTAACCGTAACAATGTCGCACCCCATCTTCACGAACCGTTCATGCTGCTCTGCCAGAGCAGCAAATTCCGTCGCTCAAACAAATGTGAAATCAGCGGGATAAAAGAACAGGATGGTCCAGCGCCTCCGGTCGATCTGGTCGGGAAGGCGAAAATTGCCGAACTTACCGGTGGATGAGTCAAAGGTTGTGAGTTCAAATTCCGGAACTTTCTGGCCCAGCTTAACTACTTCTGACATTTAGCTTGATCTCCCTTGAACATGAGTTTTGAAATCTATTCGATGCGGAACACGATCTTTCGTTTCTGACTCTGAGCTTTGTTGTCCCTGAAAATGGATCCGAGTCCGCGTGCACGGAGCCACGCGTCTCACTCCGGGCAAACCTCCATCGTAATTCAGGAACTGAAAAAAACTCAATAGATGCCCCGTGGAGTAGAGATAGCTATCGCCTGTTTCTCCCTGGAATCGCCTCTCACCTGTCCGGTGCATTCCTGCTCGCACCCGGTCAATTGCAAGTCATGCATCTGTTCAAAATCACAACTGTTGACATAGTGTCCTATCTGAGATTTAATGGCGGCCACAGATCAGGAGGTGGGGAACATGCTCACACGGCGGGGTTTTCTTGGCGTACTGGGAGGGATTGCGGCAGGGGCGACGATCGGAAGCCGCGACGCGTGGTCTGCGGGACCGCTCGCCTGGCCCGGACCTATCGGGCTCGAACTCTATACGGTCCGCGACCTCTTTGCCAAGGATCCCTTGGGGACTCTGAAGAAAGTTGCCGCCATCGGTTACAAGCTTGTGGAAATCGCTCCCGGAAGCAAGCCTGCCGCATTGAACAGAGACCTGCGCGCCGCCGGGCTTACCGCCCCAAGCGGCTACTTCCAGGAGCCCAAAACGCTTGAGGAATGGAAGAAGTCCGTGGACCAGGCTCACGGCTACGGCTTGCAGTACATCGTGATCGGGGAGAACCCCAAGCTGGACGCCGCAGAATGGAGGCGCCGGGCGGAGTTCTTCAACCGGTGCGGAGAGGTCTCACTCCAGGCGGCGATCCAGTTCTGCTACCACGCCCACTTCCATGAGTTCGCTCGCGTGGATGGCACCACCGGCTACGACATCCTTCTCAAGAATTGCAGCCCGAAACTCTTGAAAATGGAGATGGATATTTTCTGGGCCGTTTATGCCGGAGCCGACCCGCTCCACTACTGGCGGCTTTATCCCGGCCGCTTCCCGCTGCTCCATATCAAGGACATGCGCAAAGGCGTCACGATTCATCACCAGCAGATGCCCCAGCCCGGCGGGCCGAACCCCTTTGCTCCTGTCGGCCAGGGAACCATCGACTGGCGCCGCATCTTTGCCCACGTGCATGAGGCTGGAGCCAAGCATATCTTTGTCGAGCAGGATAACTGCGCCCCCTTGCCCGAGTTCGAAGCCATTAAGATCAGCTACGACTACCTCCGGGACCTTCGCCTGAGCTGAAGCGGCGTTAAGCCTTTCAGGTTCAACGGATAATGGAAGGCCAGGCGCGGCCTTGATAACAGGTCAAATGCATCCGAGGCCTGCGCCTAGTCGATTCGGAAATTTGGAAGATCCCGAGGACAGAGAGAGGAACTAGTTTGCCGGGGAGGCAAGGAGCTCGTTGTTTGCCTGGCTGATGAGCGTCCCATGCGGGTACCTGACGACCTGGATCCGGACCGGGGTCAGTCCGGCTCGCAGAAAGCCCAGGCGTTTGGCTGCCGCCATGCTGACATCGAGCACGCGGCTGGCGACGGCCGGCCCGCGATCGGTCACTTTCAGGATCAGCGACCGGGCGTTCAACAGATTGGTGACCTTGATCTTAGTCCCCAGTGGGAGGTGCCGATGGGCACAAGTCAAGGCGTTCATGTTGAAGGGTTGTCCGCTGGCGGTCGGAAGTCCCTGGAATTCAGATCCGTACCAGCTTGCCACGCCAAGCTGGGCCTGCGCAGTCACCACCGAAGGTGCGTGCAGCATTTTTTGCTCGGTCGGCCTAGCTTCGGATCGCGCTGAGAGCGCCACAAGGGCGACCACTGCGCAACCCATAACCAGATTTCTCAATTCAACCTCCATTCAATTCCCGCTGGTCAGGCTATTGTCTGACCCGAACCGTTCTTATGGTTTGCGGGGTTGATATCTATCTAGCCTAAGAAGGGCTTAATGGAGGTGTCAAGGCGAATCACGGCTCTTGCCTACCGGCCGGTCGGTCGTGCGTGGTCGCTACATCTTCTTTGCTCCTGCGAGATTGCCGCTTGGGCGTCACGCCGGGCCGCCGGACCCAGACCAGCGTCGACTGGGCGATGCCTGATGGCGGGACGGGAGAGGACCGGCGCCTGGAAGGCAGGGAAAACGACGACTCATGGAGATGACTCCAGTCGTCGGCACACAATACCTCCGACAGAAGCCAGCCATCGGGAGCAGCGGTAAGATCGGCCGGATACTCAGCCGAGGTTGAGGTTCTCGACGACGGCCTGTACGCTCGGGCGTTTTTTTTGATTGGCATCAAAGTGGATCCTTGGGGGCTAGGAGGTAGGGAACGTACAGAGCTTCACTTGGGGCAAGAACGGGACTTTCTCCGGTTCGTTTCCGGTTCGTTTTTTAGCGATCCTTTGTTTTCAACAATATGGCCCGCTTCGTTTTCCGGTTCGTTTTCGGTTCGTTTTTTGGGCCCTTTCTTTGTTTTCAACAAGTTCGGTAGCTTCGTTTCCGGTTCGTTTCCGGTTCGTTTTTTTGCCTTATCGTTTGTTATCAATAACTTCCCCGGTTCGTTTTTGAAAAAAGAATTCTTTTTCTTGCTCTCTGAATTTCTGAAAAATTGAGCTAACTCTTTGTTTCTAAATCTGATAGATGCCATTCGAAGTACATCCTGCACTCAACTCTGTGGCAGCGGGCCAGGCCATCCGCCGGTGCCCGCCATGAACAGAGACTAGCACAGTAGCGTATCGTTGTCAAGGAAATTCTGCACGCCTCTGCAGCGGCGATGTCCCCGCAGGGCTGGCGCGGAGCCTGATTTTTGGGCTCTGTGATTCCCGAGGGGAACTTGTGCCGAGGGAATACGCCCTATGTGCGAGGCGAGTCCTGCGATGGGTACTGACAGAAACCTCTCGCTTCGCGAGATAGACACTAAACGGCGAGTGTCCGCACCACCCGCCAGGCTGTCGCAGAAGATGGAGTAGAAAGGCGGATCGGCAACCGAATGCAGCTCCCGGACAGTCCGGTCGCAGGTCGATTCCAGGAAGAGGTTTAACGCACAAATCAACGCAAACCAAGCGCGCTTCGCAGGGGGGTTCGAGGCGAGGCTACTCCGCCTTCACCGCAAGCGCAGCATCAGCGCGAAGGGAATCATCGATTAGCAGACGGACTGGCAGAGGACGTTGCATTCTCCGGGGACGGGAATGTCTCAGCCGTAGCGCGGATAGGTCTCGGCCGGTAACCGCTTCGCGTCCGTATGTGATCTTTCTTTAAGTTCTTTCCCTGCAGTTTCACCGTGATCTTGCGCCAGCCGCGATTGGGATTGGGCGCCGGGTAATAGCTGAGGGTATAGAGGTGCGCCAGGTCCGCCCGGATTGAGGCAAAGGCCTTCTCCTGGTCTTCCCAGCGCCGGGCAAAGTAAGCTTTGCCGCCCGTGCTGCTGCTGATGCGCTTAAAGACGGCGGTTGAAAGGGGGTCGCGCTCGGCTTCCCGAGTGCTGATCATGTAGATGGGAATGCCCTCTGACTGGGCAAGCTCACGGACATCTTCGGGCGACACCATGCTGGCATCGTCAGGGCCGTTAGAGAAGACCACAACAACCCTTCGCCCTGAAAATTTGCCGGCGTCTTCAAGAGTCCATAACAGCGCGTCATAGAGCGCGGCGTCGTCTCCAGCTACAGTCTCCCGGACAGCGCGCAGCACTTCTGCATGGTCGGCGGTGAGCTGGCAAGCCCGGAAAAAGTCGCGGCTGTAGGAGTAGAAGGCCACCCGATCCGATGGGTTCAGCGACCGAACAAATTCCGCGATGGCATCACGAGCCAGAGCAAAGCCCCGGAACATGTAGTTACTCGTGTCAAACAGGATAAAGACGCTGGAGCTCGCCACGCTGGAAAAACCCGGCGAGTTTGTGAGGGCTTTGCCCCCTGCGGACTTCTCCCGCTTAAGCGGTACGTTGCTTCCAGCTTCGAAATGGCCCAAATCTAGCGTCGCGCCGTTCTCTTCGCCAAAGGCCGCGATTTTCTCTCGAATCCCGTCCTCATAAATCGCAAAATTTTTGGGCCTGAGACCCGTCACGTACTTGCCCCTTCCGGTTGTTACGGCCACATCCAGTTGCACCATGTTGACGTTGACGTGAACGACCGGAACCTGAGGTTCGAGCTTCTGGGCTGGCAACGAAAATGCTGAACCCAGGATCGCGCCGAGAGAAAGCCATGCCACTAGAAGGTATCGTTGTCCCATAAATCACCATTCCTGCAAATTCAAACTCAAAACCGGGTGAGGCTTGTGCAACACTTGCCGGCAAACCATCCTCAGAATCCCGGAGAGATTTTCATATTCGGCAAGGAAGCAAACTTGCCTTGCAGAAACTCTGCCCCGGTTTTTCGCAGCGAACGGAGCAGGGCGGGCCAATCATCCAGGTAGGTGGCAGAGATGTTTGCCACCATACGATACGTCAGTTCCGGGATCAGCAAGTTCAGCATCACCGGGGGATATCCCTTTTCGTACGCCAGCCGGGCCCAGTAGAGATTGTTGGATTCCCAGGATTCCGCGAGCAGGCGGCTGGAGTAGCCCAGATAGGTAGGGAGGGGCTTCACATTCAGCAGGGTGAGGGCATCCGTCCCCTCGAGTGCCGGATGGGGCACACCAAAATCCTCCGACAGGCGCTTCCAGCTAACCTGGCTGGGATCGCGTTGCGCAAGCTGGTCGAGACCCTTCCCCGCCAATCCTCCCTTGGGATCTTCCGAGGGAAATCGTTTCCGGAACTCGCCTGCCAGGCAGAAAGTGTCTGCAGGGGTCAGCCGGGCGAGTGCCGCGCGTGAGTTTCCTTCACGCAGGGCCCCTTCAACCTGCTCGTATCTTTTTGGAAGCATGCGTTCGGAAAGGATATTCATCACTTTCTGGCGCAGCCCGGAATTTTCCGCCGAGGCCGTCACCAGTTCCTCGCCAAAGCGCTGATAAAGTGCGACGGCATGGAGTTCAGTCGGCGGCTCCGGCGACCACCG
>JAKASH010000066.1 GCA_021828225.1 Acidobacteriota bacterium
TTCGACGGTGTCGATGACCCAGAGACACTGATCGATCTGGCTCAGGGCCAGATTTTTGAGATTGCCGAGCAGAAAACGCAGTCCGGTTTCCTCGATATCCATCAGATTGTTAAATCGAGTTTTGGCACGCTGGAAGTTTTACTGGACCGCGGCCACCGGGTTACCGGCATCGAAACCGGGTTCATCGAGCTCGATAACATGACCTCTGGATTTCAGCCGGGTGAGCTAATCGTTCTCGCCGCCCGGCCCTCGCTCGGGAAAACGGCCTTGGCGCTGAACATTGCTGCTCATGCGTGTGTCGAGTGTGGGAAAAAAGTCGGTGTGTTCTCGCTCGAAATGAGCAAAGAGTCTCTTGCGATCCGACTTCTTTGCTCAGAGGCGAGGATTGACAGCCACAAGCTCCGCTCGGGCTTCACCACACGTGAGGATTGGCCCAAGATGGGTGAGGCGCTCCAGCGGCTTTCGGGGGCGCCTCTCTACATCGAGGATACACCGGCATTGAGCATTATGCAGATTCGAGCCAAGGCACGCCGGTTAAAGGCCGAAAAGGGCCTGGACCTGCTGATCATCGATTACCTTCAGCTTGCAACTGGGCACGGGCGATATGAAAATCGAACGCAGGAGGTCAGCTATATCTCCCGGGGTTTGAAGAGCATTGCGAAAGAACTGAATGTACCTGTATTGGCCCTTTCGCAGTTGAGCCGTGCTCCCGAACAGCGCCCGGGACAGAAGCCGCAGCTCTCCGACCTGCGCGAGTCAGGCTCCATTGAGCAGGATGCTGACGTCGTGATCTTTATCTTCCGGGAGCGGCGTTCTAGCGAAGACGGCGAAGGAGACATTGCCGGAGAAGAGACTAAGCTCATTATCGGAAAACAGCGGAACGGGCCCACCGGAGAAATCCCCATTGTTTTTATGAAGTCGTACGTCCGGTTTGAGAACATGGCAGCAGACCGGGAGCAGGAACCTTATTAGCCTCGTAGGACAAATGACTCCCAAGCAAGAGATCCAGCAAATACGAAGTCAAGTGAAAGTCAGCGCCGAAAACCTTTTGCGACCTACCTGGGCGGAAATTTCCCTCCCGAAACTTCGCCGGAACTTTGAGTACGTGCGGCGAGTTGCGGGCCCCCGCCGGGTGATGGCCGTGGTCAAAGCCGATGCCTATGGGCACGGCGCAGTGACGATTGCCAGGACCCTGGAAGAAGCCGGAGCCGACTGGTTCGGTGTGGCGACGGTTGAAGAAGCTCTCGAGTTGCGCGCCGCTGGCGTGGAGAAGCCGATCCTGCTCCTGGGCGGCCTCTACATGAGCGATCCGGCTGACTTGATTGAATACCGCCTTACCCCTACCGTTTCTTCCACGGCTCGATTGGACACTTATGCCGAATGCGCGCGGCGTTATGGCAGACCTATTGAATTTCATCTGAAAGTGGATACGGGGATGGGCCGCCTGGGATTGCCTCCTGATCGCCTGAGGGCATTTGTCGAGCACTACCGCGAACTTCCGGGACTGGAACTGAAGGGCTTGTCCACTCACCTTGCTTCAGCGGAAGATTTGATTGCGTCGCAAACCGAGGACCAGGCAGCACGCCTCGAAGAAGCCCTTCGGCAAGTGCAAGGGCTTGGAATCGATCCTGAATGGATTCACGTCGGGAACAGCGCCGCGCTGGTGGCGGGCTGGCCTTTTCCGGAAAATATGGTCAGGATCGGCGCCCTGCTCTATGGATACTGCCTGCCCATTATGCTGCCGCCCGGCAGGCCAATGCCTGATCCGCCGCAGGTTGAGCCGATCCTGACGTTAAAGTCGCGAGTTGTTTATTTGAAGGACGTGCCCAGCGGGACCCCGCTCGGTTACAGCGCCGCCTTTCATACTCGCCGTCGGTCGCGCATTGCAACGGTACCTGTCGGGTATGCCGACGGCTTGAGCCGAGCGCTCTCCAACCGGGGGCGGGCCATCGTGCGCGGAGGCTGCGCCCGCATCGTAGGCAATATCAGCATGGACCTCACGCTGCTCGACGTCACGGATGTTCCGGGCGTCGATATCGGTGATGAAGTTGTTCTGCTTGGCCAGGCAGACCATTGCTCGATTACGGCGCTCGAAATCGCCGAATTGGTCGGCACAGTCCCTTATGAGGTCCTCTGCTCGATTGGCCGGCGGGTTCCACGCATCTACGTGGATACGTAAGGGCGCAGGATTTTTACTTCGTCATCGGTTTGCTTAATCTCACGTTCTGCCTCTCACTGCCTTCGTACCATTTCCTGACCACTTCCATCGCGGGCTTGCCCCAGGGCGTGAGCGACGTGTCTTCAGGTCCTCCGAAACCGTTCGAGCCAACCTTCCACCAGTACATTCCTTCGAACCACGGCTTGCTATAGAAGGCGCGAAAGATCGCCTGGTAGCAACGGGCCTGGAGTTGAAGAGCAACTTTTCCCGCACTGCCATCTTCCCAGGGGTGGTGGTTCGCGTCCGGCACGCTTGGGAAGCCGACCTCGGTGAAAATGACGGGTTTGTTGTATCGCTTCTGCACGGCTTCCACTTTCTTGACCAGCGCGGTAGTCGAAAGGGCATTGGATAAGGGGTAGTACTCTTGCAGGCCGATGTAATCGAGCGCGCCCCAGAACTTGAGATTCTGAAACTCGTCACCAAAGTTTGCGGCGTAAGTCAGAGGGCCGGGATAAATCTTGCGGACGCGCGCAATGATCTTGAGCCATTCAGACGTATACGGGGACAAGCGAACAAATTCGCCCCCGATGCAGAAAACGTCCGCGTGGATTTCAGTCGCAACTTTTGCGTAGCGCTCAATGAACTTGCCGTATTGATCGAACCATTCTTCTCGCTTGGAGGGGGAAGAAAATTGAACGTCGCCCCCAAAGTATCCACCCCGAATCCATACGCCGGGCTTGAGCATCACTTTCATTCCGATGGCGTGGGCCAGGCGAGAGAGTTCGCGCAGGCCTTCGGTGCTTTCCCAACTGTGGCGTCCGAACCCATGAACTTCCGGCGACCCGAGCCGCATGCCTCCGTAAGGGATCAGCGCTAAGGCATTCACGCCATCTGCCCGGAGAGACCGGAGCATCTGCCGGGCGCCCGAACTGGCATACGGGTCCGGAAACTCCGCCGAAAAGCTTACGCCTTTCTGGAAAAAGACCCTCGGATAGGGCGCAGTTACCGGGATCGGAGGGAGTTTTGCAACCGCTGCCCGGTCGGCGTCCAGTTCATGCTGCTGGAAGGCGTGGGAGATCGCAGGCCCGCCCCACACGACGCCGAGGACGAGCAGAACGGTCAGAGCAAGACCTGAGAAGATCAGCTGCGTCGTCACTGGATTTGAGTCTGTTGGAGAAGGCTTCGGTTTCCAGAAGCTCACCAGCACTGCTCCGGTTGCTGCGGGCGGCACGAGGATCGGCAGGAGATTTCGGAACTGAAAAAACTGAAGAAATCGAAAGATGAACCAGAGCGGCAGGGGTAGCAGGGCCAGACCTGTGCAAAGGCCTGCGAGACGGCCCCAATAACCACTGCCAGTCCAGCCTGACAACATCCAGCGGAGGCCTAGGCAGAGCATCACGAAAAAGAAGATGGAAACAAGAATGACACGTGCACCGATCTGGGGTTCCCTGAATCGTGCGAAAGGAAGCGCCGTGGCGACATCCGCCAGTACGGCGATGAAGAGGCCGCTCACGACGCGTCGGGTTTGACCTGCGCCGGTCAGTCCTGCAGCAATCGCAGCCGCCAGCGGAATCAAGATCCAGAAGAGCGAGACGGAAGCGAAAAAAGCGTGACCCGCATTCGGGTGGATGGCAGGATCGGATGGCGCACTCCAGACCATCATGCCGAAAGGTGTCACCCTCAGCAGAACGATGTGTTCACCGGAGAGTGCGCTGTGAAAGAGTCCCGGGAGAGCCCAAACGCAGGATACGGCAATCCATAAGGCGGGATAATAAAATGTCGCGCATAGAATCCACGACCTGGCCCAGCGCATAGCACCTCAAGGAATTTCGTCTATTGCCCCGTCTCGGCGAGGAGCGGCTCGATGCCTCGACCGAGCTACCGGCTTCCATTCTAAACCCCGAGGGAATACTGGCCGCTAGGATTTCTGGTTTTTGGCAAACAACTCGGGGAAGGTCTTGCGGTAGATCGACATTCCCAGGGCTGCGTTCATGCCGATTTCTTCCAGCGCGCGAATTTCATCGTCGGTCGTGATGCCGCCCGCCGCAGTGATAGGCAGGCTGGTCACACTACGAAGTTTGCGGAAATATCCGAGATCAGTCCCTTGAAGCTTGCCTTCCGCGTCAATGTATGTGCACAGAAATTCCGAGCAATAGGCTTCGAGTTGCGGAAGAACTTCAGTTGGGGTTAGTGGAATGGTTTGCTTCCAGCCGTGAATCGCCACGCGGTTGCCGAAACAATCGACACCGATCATGAGTTTTTCTCGTGGGATGCACTCAGAAAGCGAACGGAGGAAATCCGTATTGATTCCGTCTGAAGTGAACGCCGAGCTGCCGACGATGATCTTGAACGCGCCGTCCTTCTCAACCTGGAGGGCGCGCTCAACGCTGCGAATGCCGCCACCAACGCGGCAGGGTTTGCGCTTACACAACTCGTGAACAATGTCGGCCTGCGACGCGAGGCCCATGGCGCCGTCGAGGTCGATCACCTGAATTTGTGGAAAATCCTTAAACTTTTCAAGAACTGCAAAAGGGTCCGGCAGCTCAAGGGCCTTGTTCTTGCCCTGAACAAGCTGAACCACTTTGCGGCCCATCAGATCTATGCATGGAATAATCACAGGCGGACTGAGACTCCTTGCGTACGAAGATATTCTTTGAGGCTGCGAATAGTGTGGGTGCCGAAATGAAAGATCGAAGCGGCCAGCGCCGCATCTGCCGCACCCTGCAGGAAGACGTCAGCGAAGTGCTCCAGCTTTCCGGCGCCGCCCGAGGCAATCACGGGAATGGGTACTGCCCGGGCAATCACAGCCGTCAACTCACAATCGAATCCTGCCTGGGTGCCGTCAGCGTCCATGGAAGTCAGCAGGATTTCTCCCGCCCCGAGCTGGTCCACCCGGCGCGCCCATTCGAGGGCGTCCAGGCCCGTGTCCTTTGTGCCGCCGTAGGTTACGACGTTCCACCGCGTGACTTCCTGCTCGTGAACCGGTTGCCGCCTTGCGTCGATCGCAACCACGATGGCCTGCCGGCCGAACTGTGCTGCGAGTTGCCGCACGATCTCCGGGTTTTCGACGGCAGCGGTATTAATGGCCACTTTGTCGGCGCCGACTGAAAGCAGCCGGCGCGCATCGTCAATCGTTCGCACGCCACCGCCCACAGTGAGCGGAATAAAGAGCCTTCGGGCGACCCGATTCACCGTGTCCATCAATGTGGCGCGGCCTTCGCGTGATGCCGAGATGTCGAGCATCACAAGCTCATCGGCGCCTTCTGAGTTGTACATCGCGGCGAGTTCGCCGGGATCGCCGGCATCGCGCAGGTTGACGAACTGCACTCCTTTGACGACTCGGCCGTCTTTGCAGTCCAGACACGGAATAATACGTTTGGCAAACATAATGTTCGTCCGAACGGTGTTCTTATCGCCACCACAAGTGAATGGCGGTCTCAGCTTCAGGACTTCAGGAAATTTTCCAGAATCTTCAATCCTACATCGCCGGATTTCTCCGGATGGAACTGTACGGCATAAACTGAGCCCGTTCGGGTTGCAGCCGCGAAGCTCTGGCCGTATTCAGTGACCGCAGTCGTCTCCGCCGTCACAGGTCCGTAGTACGAATGGCAGAAGTAGGCGAAGCTTCCATTCGGGACACCTTCGAAGAGTCCGTCCTGGCGACGAATCTCCAACTGGTTCCAGCCCAGGTGGGGAATCTTGAAAACTCCCTCGAACCTTTTCACGCGGCCGGGCAGAAGCCCAAAGCCAGCGCGGTTCGGGGCCTCGTCGCTTGTCTCGTAGAGCGCCTGCAGGCCCAGGCAGATCCCCAGAAAGGGTTTGCCAGAAGCCATTTGTTCCCGCAGCGGAGCGATCATCTTCTTTGCTTCCAACGCCTCCATCATGGCCCCGAAATGTCCCTGGCCAGGCAGAATAAGCTTCGCGGCGCTTTGCAAGAGTCCGGGGCCTTCGACGGCTTCCGCCGGGTAGCCGAGATATTGAATTGCCCTTAGCACTGAACCGACGTTGCCGGCGCCGTAGTTGATAACGCCTATCATAGAAGTCCTTTGGTAGACGGAAGCTGATCCTTCAGCCGCGCGTCTCGCGAGCACGCGTAACGCAGGGCCCGGGCAAGCGCCTTGAAAAGCGCCTCAACTCCGTGATGGCTGGAGCGGCCGTAAGCAATTTTGAGGTGCACATTGGCTTTGGCGCTGTTTGCAAAACCCTGGAAAAAATCTTCCAGCAACTCCGACTGGAGATCGCCAACCAACCGGGCACGAATGGGCGCATGCAGAACCAGGTAAGGCCGGCCGCTGAGGTCGACCGAAGCGAGCGCAAGCGTCTCATCCATGGGCATCACAAAGTAGCCGGCGCGGTTGATCCCTTTCTTTGAACCGAGCGCCTGGCGGAGGGCCTCGCCCAGAGCGATTCCCACGTCTTCAACCGTGTGGTGCTGGTCGACGTCAAGGTCACCGCGGGCCAGGAGATCGAGATCGAAGCCTCCGTGGCGCGCGAAAAGTTCCAGCATATGGTCAAGAAACCGGATGCCCGTGGAAACCGAGTAATGACCCTGGCCATCGAGATTGAGCCGGATGCGAATGTCGGTTTCGGTGGTTTTCCGATGGAGTGAAGCCGTGCGGCCCTTCATGAAGACCGTCCTGCTGAAGAGCGGTTCGCAGAATTCTGCCGGGGGTGGTCTCCATTGTGCGAATCCATCAAGTCCCGGAACTTCGAAAGCGCCTGGATCAACTGGCGCGTCTGCGCTGATGAGCCGACCGTGAAACGCAGGTAGCCTTTCAGTCGCGGGTCGTAGCTCCAGTCGCGAACAAGAACATTCTGCTCGCGCAGTTTGAGCGCGATTTCCGATGCTTTGGCGCCGACGCGCGACAGAACGAAATTCGATGAACTCGGTACGTAGGGGAGCCCGAGGCCATCGAGATAGCGGCAGAGCCTGTCACGATTGTTGCGAACCTGCTGCGCGTAGCGGGCGACGTAGCGGTCATGCCGGATCGCTTCAAGCGCGCAGGCCAGCGCCAGCGAATTCACTGCAAACGGATTCTGGGCGCGGCGCATGGGATCCGCAATCTCGGCATTGGTAATGATGCATCCCAGGCGCAGGGCGGCAAGGCCGAATGCCTTGGAAAACGTCCGGGTAACGACAAGGTTGCGATATTTCCGAATCCAGGGCAAAACGGTCTCTCCGGCAAAGTCGAAGTAAGCCTCGTCCACCAGAATCAACGTGTCGGGGGCTTCTCGCAAAATCTTGCGCAAATCCGGCTTTGAAACCATGGTTCCCGTCGGGTTGTTCGGGTTGGCGATAGCTATCCATCGCGTACGCTTGTTGACGGCTGCGAGCAGCATGTCTGCCGAAAGATGGAAATTCTCATCGAAGCGGACGCGTTTGGTGCGGCCTCCAGCGACGTTGTGGAAGAACTCATAGACCGGGAAGGTCGGGGCCGGAACAACCATGTAGTCACCAGGACTCACGAAGGTGTCGCAGACCATCTTGATGGCGTCGTCGGTGCCGTTTGCAAGGAGCAGTTCGTCCGCGGAGACCCCAAAATATCTGGCGAGGGTTTCGCGCGCCTCTTCGTACTCCGGATACCGCGAAAGCCAGTCGCTATTCAGCTTGTTGCGCAGCGCCCGCACCACCTGAGGCGCGCAGCCGACCGTATTCTCATTGAAATCGAGCCGGAGTTTTCCGCCGCGTCCTTCGCGTGGGGGACGATACTGCTTCAGGTGCTCAACGGCTCTTCGGGGTCGAACCATGAATCTTAAACCTCGTTTCGATGGAGTAAGCGTGAGCCTTGAGTCCTTCAGTCAGGGCCAGCGTGGTGACGGTTTTCCGAATGCGCCCGAGGCCTTGCGGGCTCAATTCCTGGATGGAGATTGTCTTGACGAAATCGGCCGCGCTCAGCCCGCCGCGCACGCGCGCTGCCCCGGCGGTCGGCAGAATGTGATTGGTTCCGGAGGCATAGTCACCTGCTGCAACCGGACTGGCGTCGCCCAGAAAGATAGACCCTGCGGAGTGGACACGGTCAAGCAACCGGGCCGCGCCATTCAGAAGCGTGAGGTGTTCCGGAGCGAAAGCATTCACCAAATCGATCGCTTCTTCGAGATTTTGTGTGACCACAACAGCTCCGTGCTTGCTTAACGCCTTTGCCGGAAGGGTTGTCTCTGAAGCGAAAACCTGCTCCAGCACTTTTTCTATGGCAGCTTGCACTTCGAGGGCAAGCTTTCGCGAAGGCGTCAAGAAAATGGCCGCCGCGTCAGGATCGTGCTCGGCCTGTGCGACAAGGTCAGAAGCGATCCACTCGGCATTGCCTTCATCTCCTACCACCATCAGCTCCGTGGGGCCAGCGACAAAGTCAATTCCGCATTCGCCGGCCACCAGCTTTTTTGCGGCGGCGACGTAGCGATTGCCGGGGCCAACGATTTTGTCGGCGCGCGGAACGCTCTCCGTCCCGTAGGCGAAGGCGCCGATGGCCTGGGCTCCGCCGAGGCGGAAGATCTTCTTGATTCCGAGAATGTCGGCTGCAACCAGAACGGCGGGCGCGGGCCGCGGGGAAGTGATCACAATGTCCCGAACGCCTGCGACCTGGGCCGGAATCACGCTCATCAGAACCGTTGAGGGCAGGGGGAAGCGGCCGCCGGGCACGTAGCACGCCACGCGATCAAGGGGCCGAATGACTTGCCCGACTTCAATGCCCGAACCATTGGTGATCTGCCACGCGCGCGGCAACTGCTCACGGGCAGCCTTTCGAATGTTCCGCGCGGCAGCCTGGACAGCATCCGTGAAACCTTCCGGAACAAGGCGATAAGACTTGACGACCTCCCGGCGCTTGACGGTAAGTCCACCCAGGCTGAGGTCGATCCCATCCAGCTCCAAAGTCCAGCGCTGAAGCGCGCGATCGCCGTCGCGACGGACGTCGTTGAGAATGCGCCGGGCGGCGGACTCAGCTTTCTTAAGCTGAGTTTCTCCGGAGCGGAGAAGCTGTTTGACGCTCCTGGTATCGGTACTGCGAAATATCGGAATCATCAGCATGTCCCATTAGCGGCGCGAGCGGGATTGAGTGTCCTCCGCGTCGGTTATTAAATTCACCTCAGCGCGGCAAATTTTCGGCAATCCTCGCTCCAGGGAGCGGCGGCAGAAATAGCCTGCGGCACTTCTTCCGGCTCATTGACGAAGGTCCACATCCGGGCGTGCCTGGAGTCCATAAAGCGCTCCCCGATGCACTGGTCGAGCAGGTGGATCAGCGGCTGGTAGTAAGATTGCGTGTTCAGGATGACAATGGCTCCGAGGTAGAGGCCGAGCCGCTTCCAGGTGATCGCCTCCATCAACTCTTCCAGGGTGCCCGATCCACCCGGAAGGGCAATGACCGCGTCCACCCCTTCAATCATCCGCTTCTTGCGCTCGTGCATGTCGCCGACCACGATGGTTTCGGGGATGTGTGGGTTTACCCATTCCAGCTTGACCATGAATTCCGGAATCACCCCGATCACGTGTCCGCCTTCGGCCAGAGCACCCTCGGCGAGGCTCTTCATGGAACCGGCAGAGCCCCCGCCGTAAACAATGGTAAAGTCGTTCCGGGCCAGCACCCGGCCCAGTTGCTCGGCAGCCTGCAGGTAGGTGGCATCGCACTGGCGGCTTGAGCCGCAATAAACGCACACTCTTTGGTTCGCCATA